>NZ_JBHWLY010000007.1:0-120266 GCF_042730435.1 Nocardioides sp. NPDC059952
CCATCCCATCTTACTTTATTATTTTTGTTGTATCTTTTTCTTTTTTTTTGCTGTCCAAAATGACCGCCGCCCCCCCCCCAAAAATATACATTTTCGACGTCCGAAACTACGGAGTCGGCCGCCGTTTCTACAGACTCGGCGAGAATCAGCCGGCGCAGGCTCCGGTGTCGACCGCAGCGGTCTGGGTGCGCGCCTCGCGGGCGATGTCGATGACCTGGTCGGTGGTGAGGGCGTAGCCGGTCTCGGAGTCGGTGACCGAGGCG
Source organism: Nocardioides sp. NPDC059952 (assembly GCF_042730435.1). Taxonomy (NCBI): domain Bacteria; kingdom Bacillati; phylum Actinomycetota; class Actinomycetes; order Propionibacteriales; family Nocardioidaceae; genus Nocardioides; species Nocardioides sp. NPDC059952. Next base: position 264 of record NZ_JBHWLY010000007.1, read on the forward strand.
GCGAAGACGACGCCGACGACGTCACCCTCGGAGTCGACGATGGGACCGCCGGAGTTGCCGGGGCGGATGAGGCTGCGTACGGAGTAGACGTCTCGGATGACGGTGCCGACGCCGTAGATGTCGGGCGAGCGGAGGCGCTGCTCGGCACGGATACGACCGGGCTGTACGTCGAAGGGGCCGTCCTGCGGATAGCCCAGGACAGCGATCGGATCCTCGGCACCGGCGGTGCGGTCGAAATCGAGGCGCTCGAGGTTGCCGCCGCCCTCGAACTTCAGGACCGCGATGTCGATCTTCGGGTCGTAATGGACGACCTTGGCGTCGTTGGCTCCATCACCGACGATGACGTTGGGGTCGTCGACACCGGCGACGACGTGGGCGTTGGTCATCAGATAGCCGCGCCCGATGACGAACCCAGTGCCCTCGACACCCTTGCCGCACTCGTTGGCGCCGCGGATCTTGAGGACCGACTCGCCCGCACGCACGACGTCGGGGTCGGTGAGCATCCGCCGCGGACCGGGGCCGACCTCGACGATCCGCTCATTGGCGAACGGCTCCAGGTAGCGCGGGAAGAACGAGGTGCCGACGACGTCGTTGAACGCGCTCAGCGCACGGTCGGCAGGCGACGGCATGATCGAGTCGACCTTGGCCAGGATCGCCGACCCACGCACCGCGGGCGTGAGCCCGTTGATCTGTGCCCCCGAGACCGCGACGCCGAGAGCCCAGGCGACCACCAGCACGGCCGCCGCGCTGAGCAACGACCCGCCGAGCGCATCGACGACCCGGGCCGGCTGCCAGGTGATCTCGTCCCGCACGCGTACACCGCCGTATTGCAGCACCGCCTGCCCGATGGACGCGCACGCGATCACGACGAACAGGGCGCCGAGCGAGACCCACAACGAAGGAGCCGCGCTGCCGAGCACCTTCGGCGCCAGCCAGATGCCGATGAAGCCACCGAGCAGCAGTCCGCCGGTCGCGAAGGCGCCGGTGATGAAACCCTGCCAATAACCCGAGAGCGCGTAGGCCCCGACGAGAATGATCAGGATCCAGTCAAGAAAGTTCACGGCCGATTCCGTTCGCGTCCCTGGAACATGTATTCGGGCAACTCCTTGATCGGCGCGTCCGGAATCTCCGTGATCCACCCGAGATAGGTGAAGAAGCGGCTGATGATTCCACCTGTGAAGCCCCAGAGGATGACATCCTTCTCCGGCCCGATCAAGAACGCGGGCATCAGCCATTCGCTGCGGCCCGGCGCGCCGACCTGGATCCGGTGGGCAGGATCCATGAGATCCGACAACGGCACCCGGTAGACGGCATGCACCTCTTCGAGCGAGCGGGCCGTGACCGGAGACGGCTCTCGCCACCACGCGATGATCGGCACGACCGCGTGGTTGGAGAACGGGATCCACAGCGCCGGTAGGCGGCCGACGACGTCGACGCCGGCCGGGTCGAGGCCGGTCTCCTCCCAAGCCTCACGCAGCGCCGCCTCCTCGACGGTCTCGCCGGGATCGAGCCGGCCGCCGGGGAACGAGACCTGACCGGGGTGCGAACGCATCGTGTGCGAGCGCTCTGTCAGCAACAGATCGGGACCCGAGGGACCTTCGCCGAACAGCATCAGCACGGCCGACTCGCGCGCGCTGCCGTCTGCCGGTGGCAGGAACTGTGAGATGTCCTCGCCCTGGATCTGCCGGGCGGCCTCGACGATCTCGTCGAACCACTCCGGCCGAGTCCCGTTGGCCGCCTGAAGCTCGCTCACAGCGTGATCCCCAACTTCTTCTCGACGAGCTCTTTCACCTGGGTCGCACTGGTCATGCCGCCCATCTGCAGCAGCTCCACGTCGCCGGAGGAGGACAGGACGTACGTCGCCGGCACCGAGCGCGCGGTGAGCGGCCCGCCCTGCAGCTCGCCGCCCGGATCGGCGTACATCGGGAAGGTCACCCCGCGCGAGATCGCTTCTTCGAGCGCGACCCCGGGGACGGTGTCCATGACGTCGATGCCGATCACCGGCACCTCGTCGCCGTAGGTCTCGTAGAAGCTCTGCAGCGCAGGCATCTCCTCCTTGCAGGGCGCGCAGAAGCCCTGGAAGAGGTTGATCACCATCGGCCCCTCGAACGTCGCGAGGTCGGCGGACTCGCCACCGCCGAGGCAGGCCAGCACGATCGACGGCAGTCCACCGTCGCTCGCGGGACCCTCCTGGCAGGCCTCCACCTTCGACGCCTTCTTGGCCGCGACCATCTCCGCGGTGGCGACGTTCACCTTGGAGGACGGTTCATTGGCCAGGGGCGCGCCGGACTGTCCGCCCCCGTTCGAGGAGTCGGTGCCGCAACCGGCCAGGACGGCCAGCAGCAGGGCAGCTGCCGAAACGACCCGGGCTCGTCTCCCCAGGGCACGCACCATCAGTTGCGGCCCTCCGTGCGGACCAGCTTCGCCGCGACGTCAGGGTCGGTCGGCCCCTCCCCGTACGCAGGGCACAGCTGTGACACCGGACAGGCACCGCACGCCGGCTTCTGGGCGTGACAGATCCGCCGCCCGTGCCAGATCACGTGGTGGGACAGCATCGTCCAGTCCCGCTTCTCGAACAGCGCGCCTACCTCGTGCTCGACCTTGACCGGGTCCTTCTCGGTCGTCCACCCGAAGCGCCGCGAGAGCCGTCCGAAGTGCGTGTCGACGGTGATCCCCGGCTTGCCGAAGGCGTTGCCGAGCACCACGTTGGCGGTCTTGCGCCCGACACCGGGCAGCTTCACCAGCTGCTCCAGGCGCGAGGGCACCTCACCGTCGTACTCCTCCACCAGCACGGCGCTCAGCTTCAGCAGCGCCTCGGTCTTGGCACGGAAGAAGCCGAGCGGCCCGACGAGCTGCTCGAGGTGCTCTCGGGGCGCCGCCGCCATCTCCTTCGCCGACGGGTAGGCCGCGAACAGGGCGGGCGAGGCCAGGTTGACCCGCTTGTCCGTGGTCTGTGCACTCAGCACGGTCACGACCAGGCACTCGAACGGGTTGGTGAAGTCGAGCTCGGCCTTCGCATCCGGGTAGGTCTCACCGAGGACGCGGTCGATCCGACGGGCACGACGCACCAGACCCAGGCGCGTCTCAGTCGCAAACTTCTGGGCAGGCACGCAGCAAGGCTACGCGGCCGCACCGACAATCCCGATCCGGCCCGGAGGGCTGCTAGCACAAACACCGCTCAACACATGCACTTTCTGCGCTTATCGGTGGGGGATGTGCACTTGTGAGACGTTCCACAGATAGGATTCCCGGTGTAATACCCGCGGATGTGGGGAAAATCCAGGAGGAATGGCCGCAATGGACAACGACGTACTCCGTCAGGCACCGCTCTTCAGCGCACTCGACGACGAGTCGATGACGGCCCTGCACGCCTCGATGGCAGAGTCGAAGCTCCGCCGCGGAGAGGTGCTCTTTCACGAGGGCGACTCCGGCGACAAGCTGTACGTCGTGATCGACGGCAAGGTGAAGCTCGGCCGCACCTCGTCCGACGGCCGCGAGAACCTGCTCGCCATCATGGGCCCCGGCCAGATGTTCGGTGAGCTCTCGCTCTTCGACCCCGGCCCCCGCTCGGCCACCGTCACCGCGGTCACCGACTCCGCCTTCGCGAGCCTGTCCCACGAGGACCTCCTCAAGTGGCTCGAGGGCCGCCCGGTCGTCGCCCGCGGCCTGCTCGCCCAGCTGGCCGGCCGCCTCCGCAAGGCTAACGACGTCGTCGCCGACCTCGTCTTCTCCGACGTCCCCGGCCGTGTCGCGAAGGCCCTGCTCGACCTCGCCGACCGCTTCGGCCGCACCGCCGACGACGGCGTCCACGTCCACCACGACCTCACCCAGGAGGAGCTCGCCCAGCTCGTCGGCGCCTCCCGCGAGACGGTCAACAAGGCACTGGCCGACTTCGCCAGCCGCGGCTGGCTCCGCCTCGAGCCGCGCAGCGTGGTCATCATGGACATCGAGCGCATGGCCCGCCGCGCCCGCTGATTCTTTACTTTATGTAGGCACCCGGCCTCCTTTCATCCGGCGTAGTAGCCGGTGAAGGAGGCCGTGCCTTTGTCCCCCACAGATCTCGATCGAGAAGCGTTCGAGCAGTTCGTACGCCTGCGCGTGCCCGCGCTCTCCCGCACCGCGTATCTGCTCACCGGCGATGCACACCTCGCCGAAGACCTCGTCCAGCAGGCTCTCTTCTCAGCTGCGAAGTCGTGGCATCGCATCCACGGCGACCCCGAGCCGTACGTCCGTCGCATCCTCTACACCCAGAACATCTCCTGGTGGCGCCGCCGCCGGCTGGTCGAGACCCCGACCGAGACATACGAGGCGCCGGAGGTCTCGTCCGGCGACACAGAGCTGCGGCTCAGCCTCGATGCCGCCCTGGCGCAGCTCACGGCCCGCCAGCGCACGATCCTCGTGCTCCGATTCTTCGAAGACCTGACCGAGGTCCAGACCGCCCACGTCCTCGGGATCCACTCCGGCACGGTCAAGTCCACGACCCGCAAGGCTCTCGACCGCCTGCGCACCCTCGCACCTCACCTCGAGGAGCTTCTCCATGACTGACCAGCAGCTCCGCGAAGAGCTCCACCGCATCGCCGACAGCGCCCCCAGCGCGTACGTCCCCGCCGATCTCTTCGCTCGTGGCCGTCGCGCCCACCGGCGCTCGCTCACCATCGTCGCCGCGTCGGTCGCTGCCGCGGTCGCTCTGATCGCCGGCGCGGTCGCCTTGGCCCCGACCCGCGACTCGGCCGAGGTCGACCCCGCCCGAAGCCGAGCCGACCTGGCCGTCCCCGACACGATCTACGCCGCCCCGACCTGGCTCGCTGAGACGGAGGACGGCCGCTACACCCACATCGACGAGCTCGAGCAGGACCTGGCCATCGGCGTCGGCGCCATCGCGTACGTCCGACCCGCAGATGACGCGAGCGCTGGAGTCGCGGTCGTGATCGACGCAGACGATGGCGACTACCATCCCTTGTTTCTTCCGGACTTCATCGCTCTCGATCCCTACTGGAGGAACGGGACCAACGGCGATGTCGAGCACCAACCGCTCGCCCTCTCCCCGGACGGCCAGCACCTGGCCTGGGCCTGGGGGATGGGCCGCGACGCGGGACCCGACGGCGCGACGCCCGGTGGGGTGCGTGTCGCCGATCTGACCACCGGCGAGGTCGTCGAGTGGGACCTGGCGACGGCGGCGTGTCCTGCGACGGGCTGTGACGACCGCGGCACCTACGTATCCGACCTGAAGTGGTCCGAGGGCGGGCGACAGTTGCTCTGGACCGGCTCGCGGATGGACCAATGGGACGCCCAGGCGTACGTTCCGGGCGCGCGGGTCGCCGGTGTCATCCACCTCGCGTCTGCCTCCATGACTCCCTACCAGGGCGGGATCGACAATCAGGGTGAGCTCTCCACCTGGGCCGTCTCAGACGACGGTGCGATCGCGTTCAACGGTGATCCCGGGCCCGATCTCCATCTCCAAGGCCCCGATGGCAAGCCGAGCACCCTCGTACGTCCCGAGTTGGCATCCATCGGTGAACCGATCCTCTATCGCGGCAACGACCTCTACATCAGCTCCGAGGACGGACTGATCCGCGTCGACGGAAGCGGCGCGACGTACGCCACGCCTGACGACACCATGTGGCGAGCTGTCGGCTGGGTGGGAGACGGGCCCCTCCTCGAGCTCTACGGGTCCGACGACATCTACTTCGGTCAGGTCTGGGAGGTTGGGCCGACACCTGACAACGAGTCGGCGGGCGGAAGCTCCCTGATCAGTCTCGGCGACGATGCCGGCTCGACCGTCGCCGACACGACCAGCATCGCCTATGACCTCATCGACACCGGGTCGATCAAGCATCCGACGGTGCACCGGAGCAAGCCGTTCTTCCGACCTCCCTGGGCGAGCACAGCGGCGTTCTGGCTGTTCGTGGGCGGGCTGGTCGCTGCGATCATGTGGCGGCGGCGCGCCGCCGCCCGCATGTTCGCCGTGGTCGCGGTGGTGGCTTTGGTGTTCGGTGTAGCGGGCGTAATGCTCATCGATCGTTCGGCTTTCACCTCTGGCAGCGACGGGCAGGACGACACCGACAGGCTGGTCAAGGTCTCGCCGACCGTCTCCACCGACGCTCCCAGTCCCGCCCGGGCGGAGATCCCCTGGGAGATCCGCTGGACCGATAACCCGGAGAAGCATGTCCCCGTCTCCGAGTCACTCGCGGTCGGTCGTGCGACGCTCGCGTTCGCCGACGATGCCGGCCTCATGGGCGGCGATAGGGGATCCGCGGCGGTGATCACAGTCGACGGCGACTATCGCCGCCTGGACCTGCCGGACATCGACGAGGCCAGCATCATCGGGGGCGGATGGGCGGCCGTCCAGCTCTCCCCCGACGGAGCACGCCTGGCGTACGTCACCGGAGAAGGCCTGAACGTCGTAGACCTGGAGACCGGCAAGGTCGCCGAGCACGACCTCGATCTCACCCGCGGCAGGGTTACCAGCTTCGCCTGGTCCCCGAACTCTGGCTGGTTGGTCTGGGACTCCGACTACGAGCACCGGGCCGCCGGCCGCATCGCGCCCGATGGCACCGCCGAGCCGCTTCCCGACGACCACTGGGAGAACGCGGGCATCGGCAACGACGGCACGGTCGCCGTACGCACCGAGTCCGGCACTCGGATGTGGCCCGACGGTGCGGCCGTGCTGCCCGGGACGGAGTCTCCAGTCGCATCAATCTGGGTCGGCCCCGACGCGAGCGCGGTCCGTTCGGTCGGGTCTCGTCAGCAGGGCGAGGCCGAGCTCGCCATCGGCCGTTCGCCGAAGGTCCGGGGAGTCGATGTCGATGGCCGTCACCTCCTCGGCGTGGCGGGATGGCTGAGCGACGGTACGCCGATCATCACGACCCAAGGTGAGGATGACATCGACCTTCGCACCGTCGACCCAGACGGCTCGACACACAAGGTGGCCCGCGTCGACAGCTACGTGGCTGGGCTGAGCGTCGCGACCGCGCTTCCCGCCGACACTGTTGTCACGCCACCGCACCCGACGTGGGGGAAGCCCATTCCACTCTGGCCGATTCTGGTGATCGCGGGCATCGTCGCGGCCACCGGGTTCTTCGTGTGGCGTTGGGTCAGGCGCGCTCGGCGAGCGGGCTACTGAGGCCGGCGCTTCTGGGGATGGATCGTCTCGTGGCGGGCGAGCATGGCGACGAACTCCTCGATCTTGCGCACCCGAGCGGCCTCGGTCTTCAGGGCGGTGATGCGGTGGTAGAGGGCGAAGCGGTTCTGAGAGGTGAGGACGTCGTACATCGCCTGCGCCTCGGGCACCGCGGCGATCGCAGCGAGGAGGTCGGGCGGGGTCTCGGCAGTCGCCGGACCCGCGTACGCCGCCTCCCACCGCCCATCCGCCTTCGCCGCCTCCACGGCGGCCCGCCCGGCCGCAGTCATCCGGCCCTCGGCCTCGAGGCGGCCGATGTGCTCGACGTTCCTCAGGGACCAGCGGCTCTTCGGCCCACGCGGGGTGAACCGCTGGAACGACGACTGCTCGTCGCGGCGCCGGGCCTGGCCGTCGATCCAGCCGAAACAGAGCGCTTCGTCAAGCGCGGTCTGCCAGGCCAACGTGGTGAGCGTGCCGCCCTTCTTCGTCAGCACCAGCCAGACCGCGGGCGTGTCGGCATGGTGCTCCTCCAGCCAGGCCCGCCACGCGGGCGGGTCGGGAAGCAGGAGCTCGGCTCCGGGCAGGATGGCCATGAGCCGAACAGTAGGCCTCAGCGCTCAGCGAGGTAAGCCAATTGCGCTCTGACCGACAGCTCGGCGGCACCCCAGAGAACCTGGTCGACGTCGGCGTACACGGTCTCGACGATCGCCCGCGGGTCCGCCTCGGCGGGCGTGGTTCCCAACGCCGAGACGGCGCCCTCGACCTGGCCGAGGCGTTCGCGGCGGTGGGAGATGTAGTAGTCCAGCGCGGCCAGCGCGTCACCGATGACCGGGCCGTGGCCGGGCCACACGCTGCCGACACCGTGCTCGGAGGCGAGCGCGTGGAGACGGTCGAGCGAGTCGAGGTAGGCACCCAGCTCGCCGTCTGGATGGGCGACAACGGTCGTCCCCCGCCCGAGAACGGTGTCGCCGGTCAGCACAGCCCCGTCGGCAGGCAGCCAGAAGGACAGCGAGTCCGAGGTGTGCCCAGGAGTCCCGACGACGCGGATCTCCAGCCCGTCGACCTCGATGACGTCGCCGTCGCCGAGCCCCTCGGTCCCGAGCCGGTATTCAGGATCAAGAGCGCGTACGCCTGCCCCGACCCGCTCCGCGAAGGCCCGTGCCGCCTCGGAGTGGTCGTAGTGATGATGGGTCAGCAGCACCGTCGCGACCTCGCCGGCGGCCTCCGCGACGGTATCGAGGTGCCCCTCGTCGAGAGGGCCGGGGTCGATCACGACCGACCGGCGCGCACCCGGCTCGCGCAGCACCCAGGTGTTGGTGCCGTCGAGCGACATGATCCCGGGGTTGGGCGCGAGGATGCACTGACCTCGCTCCCCGAAGACACCGCCTGACCAGGACTCGCTCATCAGCGCCCCCTCCCGGCGACCAGCGACGCGTGCAGCGGCATCATCGACAGGGTGTGACCGCCGTCGACCTCCGCGACGGTCGGCGTGAACATCGTCAGCTCACGCTCCGCGGCGGCGGCGAGGACCTCGTCCTCCGAGCCGACCGAGGAGACCTCGAGACAGTTGAGATAGGTCGGCGGCATCATCGCCAGCTCGCCGGCCTCGACCTGGGCCACCGCATCGGCGACCCCCAGCCAGAGCACCGAGGAGGACTCGCTCGACACGTCGCGCGTGACCTGTCCCTCGGGCAGGCGCGCGACGAAGAACCAGGTCGCGAAGCGCTTCGGCTCGAAGACGGGCGTCGTCCACGCGGCCCACGGCGCCAGCAGATCCGTACGCAGCACCAGCCCGCGCCGGGTCAGCAGCTCGGTCAACGACAGCGAGCGCGACTCCAGAGCGCCCCGGTCCGCCTCCCATTCCTCACCCGACACATCGGAGACGACCTCATCGCCCGACGCTCCCGCGAGCAGCACCCCGCACTCCTCGAACGTCTCCCGCACCGCCGCGGCAACCAGCGCCCGGGCGCGGGACTCATCGACCCCGAGCCGGCGTGCCCACTCAGCGGCGGACGGCCCGGCCCAGCAGGAGTCGGGCAGCTCGGCGTCGCGTACGTCCACGCCGCCGCCGGGGAAAACAGCCATCCCGGCGGCGAACCCCATCGTCAGCTGGCGACGGAGCAGATAGACCTCGGGGCCGGCGACCGAGCCGGGCCGCAACAGCAGCACCGTCGCCGCGTCCCGCGGCTCGACCGGGGTGCGTACGCCCTGGGCGTACTCCCCGGCCAACGCCACGATGTCGTCACCAAGCCGGACAGGAGGGATCGGAATACGCACGCTCGTCACTGTAGCGACGCCGACGCCGGCGCCCTACCCCCATCCGAGACTCAGACCGAGGCTCAGATCTCGACGATGATCTCCACCTCGACCGGAGCGTCGAGCGGCAGGACGGACACGCCGACGGCGGAACGCGTGTGGCGGCCGGCGTCACCGAAGACCTTGCCGAGCAGCTCGGAGGCACCGTTGGCGATGCTCGGCTGGGCGGTGAAATCGGGAGTGGAGGCGACGAAGCAGGTCACCTTGACGACCCGTGTGACCAGCGACAGGTCGCCGATCTCGGCCTTCACCGCGGCGAGCGCGTTGAGCGCGCACTGCTGCGCGGCTGCCACACCCTCCTCGGGCGAGACGTCGCCACCGAGCTTGCCGGTGGACAGCAGCGCGCCGTCCTTCATCGGCAGCTGGCCGGAGGTGAAGACGTAGTCGCCAGTGCGAAGCGCCGGGATGTAGGCCGCTACCGGAGGAACCACCTCCGGCACCGACAGCCCGAGCTCGGCGAGGACCTCCTCGGGCGAGCTCACTCCGAGACCGCCCGCTTGAAGAAGCCGACGTAGTTGCCGGTGCCGTTGTCGAGGATGGAGACGAGCTCCCACCCGTCGGCACCGAAGTTGTTGAGGATCTGCGCCGCAGCGTGGTTGAGGATCGGCGCTACCTGGTACTCCCACTTGGTCATATCGGCACCCTACTTCGCGGACCGTCGGACAGGTCTCCCGACGACATGGTTTGACCTTCCAACTGAGGCCCCTGCCCACTATCGTCAGGTCCGTGACTTCCGCAGAACAGCTGAAGACGTACATCGACTCCTGGTGGTCCTCCGTCCAGGACCTCCTCACGCTCCTCGAGGAGCTCTCCGAGCCCGACTGGGACCGGCCCACCGATCTCCCCGGCTGGGACGTACGCGCCGTCGCCTCCCACGTCGCTCATCTCGAGGGCCTCACCGCCGGCGCGCCCCGCGAGGACGCCACCGTGCCCGAGTCCGCCCACATCAAGTCGCCGATGGGCCAGTTCACCGAGATCGGCGTGCTCACCCGCCGCGAGGCCTCACCGGCGAGCATCATCGACGAGATCCGCCGCCACACCGCCGTACGTCACGACGAGCTGCTCGCCTCCCCGCCCGAGGACCCCGCGGCGCCGGCGTCCGGCGTCTTCGGCGCGCTCGGGTGGACGACCGGCAAGCTGCTCCGCAACCGGCCGCTCGACGTCTGGCTGCACGAGCAGGACATCCGCCGCGCCACCGGCCGCCCCGGCAACCTCGACAGCCCCGGCGCCCTCCACACCGCCGACTATCTGCTCGAAGGCGTCGGCTTCGTGCTCGCGAAGAAGGCCGGCGGTGCCCCTGGCGCCACTGTCGTCGTCGAGGTCGAGGGCCACGCGCCCTACGCGTTCACCGTCACCAAGGAGGGCAAGGGCGTCCCGGTGGCCGACCCGGTGACCGCGCCCACCGTCACCCTCAGCACCGACCGGGAGACGTACGTCCTCCTCGCCGGCGGCCGAGCCTCTGGCGACCCCGGCAAGGTCGAGATCGCCGGCGACACCGTGCTCGGCACCAAGATCGTCGAGAACCTCAACATCACCCCCTGAGTCGTGAACCTGAGTTGTGAAGCTGAGAGTGATCTATAGGTCACTCTCGGGTTCACAACCCCCTCGGCCCGGATAAAGTCGGGTCCATGAGTTCCGACTGGCCCCACGTGCAGCTGCATGTGGTGACCGGCAAGGGCGGCACGGGCAAGTCGACGGTGGCTGCGGCTCTCGCGCTCGGGCTGGCCTCCCACGGGAAGAACGTCCTGCTCTGCGAGGTCGAGGGCCGCCAGGGGGTGGCGCGGATGTTCGACGTCGACCCGCTGCCCTACGCCGAGACCCGCATCGCGACCGGGCTGCGGCTGCGATCGCGGTCGGGTGCCGACGCCGAGCCGGGCAACGTCTACGCGCTGCACATCGCCCCGGAGGAAGCGCTCCTCGAATACCTCAAGATGTACTACAAGCTCGGCCCGGCCGGCCGTGCCCTCGATCGGTTCGGCGTCGTCGAGTTCGCGACCACGATCGCGCCCGGGGTCAGAGACGTCCTCCTCACCGGCAAGCTCTTCGAGGCCGTCCAGCGCAACAGCCGCAACAAGGGCGCGCGGACCTACGACGCCGTCGTTCTCGACGCTCCCCCGACCGGCCGGATCACCACCTTCCTCAACGTGTCCGAGTCGGTCGCGGGTCTGGCCAAGGTCGGCCCGATCAAGAACCAGGCCGACACCATGATGACCCTGTTCCGCTCCCGCCGCACCGCCGTCCATCTGGTCACGCTGCTGGAGGAGATGCCGGTCCAGGAGACCTCCGACGGCATCAGCGACCTGCGCGCCGCCGGCCTCCCCGTGGGTGGGGTCATCGTCAACCAGATGCGCCCCCGCGACCTCCCGGACGAGTCGCTCACCCCCGCCCTCGCCGGCACTCTCGACAGCGAGCAGATCGCCGAGGACCTCAAGCGCGCCGGCGTCGAACCCGACCCCGCCCTGATCTCCGCCCTCACCCACGAGGCGAAGGAGTACGCCGAGCGCCGAGCCCTCGAGGACGCCCAACGCGACCTCGTCGCCGGCCTCGGGGTCCCGACCTACGAGCTCAACCGGATCGCCGGCGGGATCGACATCGGCGGGCTCTACGAGCTCGCGGCCGAGCTGAAGGATCAGGGGCTGGCATGAGCGAGCGCAAGCGAGCGACAACATGGGTCGTGCCGCCGGTTCCGTATTCTTTGCACTGCCCTACGGAGGCGGCGGCATGACGGCACGCCCACGCGTCGGCCCGCTGGCCGCCCACGCCGACCGCACCCTGGCCCTCGACGTCGACCGACTGCTCGACGACCGCAACACCCACATCATCGTCTGCTGCGGCAGCGGCGGCGTGGGCAAGACGACCACATCGGCAGCGCTCGCGCTGCGGGCCGCGGAACGCGGACGCAAGGTCGTGGTGCTGACGATCGATCCCGCACGCAGGCTCGCCCAGTCGATGGGCATCGCCCAGCTCGACAACACGCCCCGCCCCGTTCCCGGGATCGGCCCGGGCCGGCTCGACGCGATGATGCTCGACATGAAGCGCACCTTCGACGAGGTGGTCGAGTCCCAGGCCAGCCCCGAGAAGGCGCAGCAGATCCTGAGCAACCAGTTCTACATCGCGCTGAGCTCCAGCTTCGCGGGCACACAGGAATACATGGCGATGGAGAAGCTCGGCCAGCTCTACCGCGACTCCTTCGCTCACAACGGCGGCAACGGCGACTACGACCTGATCGTCGTCGACACACCCCCGAGCCGAAGCGCCCTGGACTTCCTCGACGCCCCCGAGCGCCTCTCCAGCTTCCTCGACGGGCGGTTCCTGCGCCTGATGCTGGCCCCGGCCAAGGGGCCGGTCAGGCTGATGTCTGCCGGGATCAACATCGTCACCAACGCGCTCAAGAAGGTGCTCGGCGGGCAGATGCTCACCGACCTGCAGACCTTCGTGACCGCACTCGACACCGTCTTCGGTGGTTTCCGGCAACGGGCCCAGGAGACGTACGCCCTGCTTCAGGCCGACGAGACCGCCTTCCTCGTCATCGCCGCCCCCGAGCCCGACGCGCTCCGGGAGGCCGCCTACTTCGTCGAGCGGCTCTCCGGTGACCGGATGCCGCTCCAGGGCCTGGTCGTCAACCGAGCCACCCTGCCCGACGATGCAGCGCTCACCGCGGCCGCGGCGGGAGCTGCCTCCGAGCGCCTCCCCGATGCGCCCCTCACCGCCGGACTGCTGCGGCTCCATGCCGACCGCGCGCTCCTGGTCGAGCGCCAGGATCAGCTGCGCGAGCGCTTCGCGGTCGCTCATCCCCAGGTGCCGACCGCCGTCGTGCCGGCGCTGCCCGGTGACGTACACGATCTCGACGGGCTCCGCGAGATCGCCCGGTTGCTGGCCCAGGGCTGAGCACCTGGAAAAGGGTCGAGCCAGGACGTACGCAACGTACGTCCTGGCTCAGACCAAGATCTTCAGCGATCCACTCGAGTAGGGGACGAGAGGTCACTCCACCGAGGCACGGGTGCGCGCGGCCTCGAGCACGGCGCGCCAGGAGGCGTTCGGGCTGCGACGGAGCAGCGCACGACGCTCGCGCTCGGTCATGCCGCCCCAGACACCCCACTCGATCTGGTTGTCAAGCGCCTCGGCGAGGCACTCGGTGCGGACGACGCAGCCGGAACAGACCATCTTGGCCTTGTTCTGCTCGGCTCCACGCACGAAGAGCTCGTCGGGCTCGTTCTCACGACAAGCGGCCTGCAGCGACCATTCATCAACCCACATTGTGTGCCATCCCTTCGTCGGAGCGCTTCGCCCTCCCCAATTTGACGGCGTGGGCGCCCGTGCGGACTAAAGGTTAAGGACCCGAGCCTGTCGAGTGACACACCCTTCTGACCCAAAGTACGTAGTTCTAAATGACTAGTAGGGGTCCTAGGACCCCTTTGTGGCCTCCCTGTCCGGCTACATTTGCGAATCATGTGCTATTAGCCGCGATCACCTACGATGACCAGCATGTCCTCGCCGTCGCTGCGCCCGCAGACCGTGCTCAAGCATCTCGCCGTCATGTGCGGCGTGGCAGCCGTCCTCGGAGTCGTCGCCGCAGGTCTCGCCATCCCCTTCGCCGGTGTGGCCGGGATCGCGGCCAAGGAGACCGCCGAGAAGATGGACTCGCTGCCGCAGGCCTTCGAGGTCGACGACATGTCCCAGACGACCAAGATCGTCGACCGCAAGGGCAACGTGATCACGACGCTCTACGACCAGAACCGCGTCTACCGTCCTCTCGACCAGATCTCGTCCAACATGACGAAGGCGCTCCTGGCGATCGAGGACTACCGCTTCTACCAGCACGGCGCGATGGACCTCAAAGGAACGCTGCGTGCGCTGATCACCAACCAGGCGAGCGACTCGGTGCAGGGTGGTTCCTCGATCACCCAGCAGCTGGTCAAGACCACCTTGGTCTACTCGGCGAAGACCGAGGCCGAGCGCAAGGCGGCCATCGAGAAGTCGACGGCCCGCAAGATCCGCGAGCTGCGCTACGCGATCGCGCTGGAGGAGAAGCACTCCAAGGACTGGATCCTGGAGCGCTACCTCAACGCGGCCTACTTCGGCGACGGCGCCTACGGCGTCCAGGCCGCCGCCAAACACTACTTCAACGTCAACGCCTCCGAGCTCAACTGGCAGCAGTCGGCGATGCTGGCCGGGATGGTGAAGAACCCCACCGGCTACGACCCGACCAACTACCCCGACGCCACCATCGCCCGCCGCAACGTCGTCCTCGACCGGATGGCCGCGCTCAACGTCGTCTCCCGCCCCGAGGCGGAGAAGCTGAAGGACGCCGACCTCGGCCTGGACGTCCAGAAGCAGCGCAACGGCTGCCTCGGCTCCTCCGCGGAGTTCTTCTGCGACTACGTGATCAAGTGGCTGCTCAAGGACCCGGCCTTCGGCGAGAACGAGACCGACCGGCTCGCGCTGATCAAGTCGGGCGGTCTGACCATCAAGACCACGCTCGACCAGCGGTTCCAGGACGCCGCTCAGGAGTCCGTCGAGGATCACGTCCACGCCACCGACCAGGCCATCGGCGCTCTGGCCATGGTCGAGCCTGGCACCGGTCGGGTCCGGGCGCTCGCCCAGTCCCGACCGATGGGTGACAACAAGAAGAAGGGCCAGTCCTACCTCAACTACCTGGTCCCGAAGGAGAAGTCGGGCGACTCCAACGGCTTCCAGGCCGGGTCGACCTTCAAGGCGTTCACGCTGGCCGCCGCGATCGAGCAGGGCTTCCCGCTCAAGCAGAAGATCAACTCCCCCGAGGAGCTGACCCTCAACGAGTCCACCTTCGCCGGCTGCCCGGGTGACGGCAACCGGGTCGGTTCCCACACCTTCCACAACTCCACGACCTCGGGCAGCAAGGACGCCTACACCGGCACGCGGGAGTCGGTGAACACCTTCTACGCCCAGCTCTTCCAGCTCACCGGGATGTGCACGCCCTACAAGATGGCGCAGAAGATGGGCGTCAAGCTCACCGCCCCGTTCGGAATTGCGCCCGAGGACGGCCACATCTGCAAGGCCGGGGAGGTCGCGGACTGCCGGGGTGCAGAGCGCGTGCCGACCTTCACCCTCGGCGTCGTCGACGTCAGCCCGCTCGAGATGGCGGAGGCGTACGCGACGTTCGGCGCCCGTGGCAAGCACTGCGACTCGGTGCCGGTCAACGAGATCCTCGACGCCAACGGCAAGGTGATCAAGCAGTACGAGCCGACCTGCGAGCAGGCGATGGCCAAGGGCACCGCCGACGCGGTCAACGACATCCTCCGCGGTGTGATGGAGCCCGGCGGTTTCGGCCAGAACCTGGCCCTGTCGGTGCCGAGCGCCGGCAAGACCGGCACCACGCAGGACAACAAGGCGGTGTGGCTGATGGGCTACACGCCGCGGCTCGCGACCGCGGCGATGATCGCCGGAGCCAACTCGGCGGGCACGCCACTGGGTCTCCAGGGCCAATACATCGGTGGCGACTACATCGCCACCGCATCGGGATCGGGTTTCGCCGGCCCGATGTGGGGCGACGCGATGCAGGTGATCGACAAGTACCTCAAGTGGGTGGACTTCAAGGAGCCCGACCCGAACGTGATCGCGGGCAACACGGTCGACGTCCCCTGGACCGGCGGCATGACCGTCGAGAAGGCCACGAAGGTCCTGCGGGCCGCGGGCTTCCAGGTCCAGGTCGGCCCGGAGGCGTACTCGGAGTACGACCCCGGTCTGGTCGCCTTCACCACTCCGTCCGGTGAGGCCGCCGAGGGGTCGCCGGTGACGATCTACACCTCGATGGGCCCGGAGCCGAAGCCCGATCCCAAGCCCAAGAAGAAGAAGCAGCAGCCCGAGAAGAAGCCCGGCAACGAGAAGCCGGCAGTGGTCGAGGAAGAGCCCGACTTCGGTTGGGAGTGGCCGACCGGCTGACGCCGAGAGCACCAAACGACTGTGGCCCCACCGAATCCGGTGGGGCCACAGTCGTTCTCGGATCGCCGTCAGGCAAGCTGCTTTCGCACCTCGGCCGCCACGGCACCGCCGTCGGCCTTGCCCTTGGTCTGCGGGGTCAGGACGCCCATCACCTTGCCCATGCCCTTCATCCCGAGATCGGCCGCACCGGTCTGGGCGATGGCCTTGCTGACCAGGTCGGAGATCTCCTCGGCGCTCAGCTGAGCGGGCAGGTACTCGGTGATCACCGCAGCCTCCGCGGTCTCCTTCTCCGCCTGCTCGGCGCGACCGCCGTCGGCGAAGGCGGTGGCCGCCTCGCGGCGCTTCTTGGCCTCACGGGTGAGGATCGTGATGATCTCGTCGTCGGTGAGCTCCTTGGCCTCCTTGCCGGCGACCTCCGCCTCGGTGATCGAGGCCATGACCATGCGCAGCGTCCCGGCGCGGTGCTTGTCGCGGGCCTTCATCGCAGAGGTCAGGTCGGTCCTCAGCTGGTCCTTCAGAGTGCTCATGAGACCCATTGTGGCAGGGTTGTGCCATGCGGCTCGCCTCAGTAATCGGTGCAACCCTCGGCACCGGGATCGCCACCGGCGCGGCCATGACGGCGTACGCCCTGTGGGAGGCCCGTCAATACACGCTGCGCCATGTCGGACTGCCGGTGCTCCCCGAGGGCGCGGACCCGCTGCGGGTGCTGCACCTCTCCGACATGCACGTGGTCCCGTCGCAGCACAAGAAGCTCGACTGGATCGCGTCCCTGGCCGCCTTGAAGCCGGACCTGGTCATCGACACCGGTGACAACCTGGCTCACCAGCGGGCGGTGCCATCGATCGTCAACGCTCTCGGCACGTTGCTCGACGTACCGGGGGTCTTCGTGCACGGGTCCAACGACTACTACGAGCCGCGGCTGCGCAACCCGATCGGCTACCTGCTGCCGGACAACGGCAAGCGGCAGACGAACGTGCCCGAGCTCCCCTGGCGTGACCTGTCCGCGTCGTTCACCAAGTCGGGCTGGCTCGATCTCACCAACACGCGCTCGACGCTGACCGTCAAGGGCGTCGAGTTCGCCTTCGCCGGCGTCGACGACCCCCACCTGCGCCTCGACGACCTGTCTGCGGTCGCCGGCCCCGCGGACCCGTCCGCGGACGTACGCCTCGGGGTCGCGCACGCTCCCTATCTGCGGGTCCTGGACCAGTTCACCGCCGACGGCTACGACGCGATCCTGGCCGGCCACACCCACGGCGGTCAGATCTGTCTGCCGGGAGGGCGAGCCCTGGCCACGAACTGCGACCTCGACCCCGCCCGGGTACGCGGCCTGCACACGCATACCCACGGCGGACGGCAGGCCTGGATGCACGTCTCGGCCGGCCTCGGCACCTCGCCCTACACCCGGATCCGCATCGCCTGCCGCCCCGAGGCGACCCTCCTGACGCTCACCCCGCGCGGAGCGTCAGGTCGGTAGGGCCCGATTACGGCTCCGGGGAGTCTCTGGGCTATGCTCATTCCTCGTTGGACCGTTTGTTCGGTGCAGCATTCGGGTTGTAGCGCAGCTTGGTAGCGCACCTCGTTCGGGACGAGGGGGCCGCAGGTTCAAATCCTGTCAACCCGACATCGAGTTCAGGCTCGGAGATCGCAAGATCTCCGAGCCTGAACCTCTTTCTGGCCGAGTAATGTCGACGCCATGAGCTTCGACACTCGCAACGGCACCCGTGGCGCCAAGCAGCCCTCGGCCAACCTCTTCCTCAAGCTGGGCAACAAGCTGATGATGAGCCGGGCCCGCAAGAGCAACGGCACCATGGCCGGGATGCGGCTGCTCGTGCTCACGACGATCGGAAAGAAGAGCGGCGAGCCCCGCTCTACACCGCTCGCCTGGTTCCCGGGCGACGACAGCACCTGGCTGATCGCCGCCTCGGCGGCCGGCGGGGCGAAGAACCCAGCGTGGTACTACAACCTCGCGGCCACCCCCGACCGGGTGACCATCGAGCTCGGCGGCGAGACCATCCCGGTGGTCGCCGAACAGCTGCACGGCGAGGACCGTGCCCGCGCGTGGGCCGCAATCGTCGAGTCATCCGCCAACTTCGGAAGCTACGAGGAGAAGACCGACCGCGAGATTCCGGTCATCCGTCTCACCCGCGCCTGAGTACACATGTGACGCGCAGCATGCGAAACTGCCCCTCATGAGCAACGACCCCGCCGACAAGCTCGCAGCGCCGTCGTTCGGTTTCAAGAAGAAGCGTGGGGGCACGAAGCCGGCGAACGCCAAGCCTGAGAAGACCCAGCCACCGAAGACCCAGGCCCCGAAGACCCAGGCCCCGAAGGCTCGGGTCGAGAAGACACCGGTGGAGACCGCTCCGGTCGAGGCTGCCTCGCGGGAGAAGACCCAGGTGCTCGAGAAGACGGCACCACCCGTCATCGCGCCCGAGCCGCCTGCGGAGAAGCCCGCCGAGAAGCCTGCCAAGAAGCAGAAGGCACAGAAGCCGCCCAAGCCGGCGAAGGAACCGCGGGCGCCCAAGCCGCCCAAGGACCCGAGCCGACGACGGATCAACCTCGGCACCCCGTCGGGCCTGTCCGCGGCGGTCATGATCGGCGCCATCGTCGGCGCGTTCATGGCCCTGGCCGTCTGGTTCAGCGGCACCGTGAGCCAGTGGACGCGAGGCACCTCGTCGCTCGGCGACAAGGGAGCGATCATCCTGATCGCCGTCTTCGCCCTCGCGATCATCGTCGGCGGCTATCTCCTCCGCCTGGCCGGCGCCCGTTCTCCGTTCACGATCAGCTTCCTCGGCTCAGCGCTCGTCGCCGTACTCTCGATGCTCTTCCTCACCGACGTCTTCGTCCACGCCTGGGGAGTGATCATCGTCGTGATCCTCTCCGCCGCCGCGTACGCCCTCGCCTACTGGGTCACCACCAACTACATCGACTGACCACCCCGCCCGCGGCGACCCCCCGGTCGCCCTATGCGACACCGCCGCCGGCCTAGAGGCCACCACGGTGCCGTCTCGGCCGACGTAGGTGACGTCTCGTCAGAGGGCGGCGGCGACCAGCTCGGCGAGCTGGACGGTGTTGAGCGCGGCGCCCTTACGGAGGTTGTCGTTAGAGATGAACAGCGCGAGGCCGCGGTTGTCGGGAACACCCTCGTCCTGACGGATGCGGCCGACGTAGGAGGGGTCCTTGCCGGCGGCGTACAGAGGCGTGGGTACGCCGCGGAGCTCGACGCCCGGGGCGTTCGAGAGGATCGCGGTGGCGCGCTCAGGGGTCAGGGGCGAGGAGAACTCGGCGTTGACCGCGAGCGAGTGACCGGTGACGACCGGGACGCGGACGCAGATGCCGGAGACTCGCAGGTCGGGCAGCGAGAGGATCTTGCGGGACTCGTTGCGGAGCTTCTGCTCCTCGTCGGTCTCGTTGAGCCCGTCCTCGACCAGCGAACCGGCGTAGGGAAGGACGTTGTAGGCGATCGTCTCGACGTACTTGTCCGGCTCCGGGAACGCGATCGCGGACCCGTCGTACGCGAGCTCGCGGGCCTTGTCGCCGGCAGCCGCGACCTCGCTGACCAGCTCCTCGACGCCGGCAACGCCGGAACCCGAGACGGCCTGGTAGGTCGAGACGACGAGCCGCTCGAGGCCGGCTTCGTCGTGGAGCGCCTTGAGGGCCGGCATCGCGGCCATCGTGGTGCAGTTGGGGTTGGCGATGATGCCCTGGCGGGCCGCGATGACGCCGTCCATCGCCGAGGGGTTGACCTCGGAGACGACCAGCGGGATCGACGGGTCCTTGCGCCAGGCCGAGGAGTTGTCGATGACGATCACGCCGGCCTCGGCGAACTTCGGCGCCAGCGCCTTCGAGGTGGCGCCGCCGGCGGAGAAGATCGCGATGTCGAGGCCGGCCGGGTCCGCAACCGCGGCGTCCTCGACGACGACCGAACGGCCACCGAACTCGATGGTCTTGCCGGCCGAGCGCGCCGAGGCGAAGAAACGGACCTCGCCGAGCGGGAAGCCACGCTCGAGCAGGATCTGGCGTACGGCGACGCCCACCTGTCCGGTCGCTCCCACGATTCCCAGATTGATGCTCATCGGCCGGTCCCTCCGTAGACGATGGCCTCTACGTCGCTGTCGAGGCCGAATGCTCTGTGTGTGGCGCGCACGGCGCGGTCGAGGTCGTCGGCGCTGACGAGCACCGAGACCCTGATCTCCGAGGTCGACACCATCCGGATGAAGACCCCCTCGGCGGCGAGCGCGGCGAAGAATCGCGAGGTGATCCCCGGATGCGTACGCATCCCGGCACCGACGATCGAGAGCTTGCCGATCTGCTCGTCGGCGATCGGGTCCGCGAAGCCGATCTCGCTCTGGATGTCGCCGAGGGCCGCGCGCGCGAGCTTGACGTCGCTGCGCGGCAGGGTGAAGGAGATGTCGGTGCGCCGCGTCTCCTCGGCCGACACGTTCTGGACGATCATGTCGATGTGGATGCCGGCATCGGCGAGGGTGTCGAAGACGCGGGCCGCCTCGCCCGGCTCGTCGATGACGCCGACCAGGGTGATCTTGGCTTCGCTGCGGTCGTGGGCGATGCCGACGATCTCCGGGACGTCGCCGTTGGGCTCGGCCCCGTAGGAGACCTTCTCGACGTCCACGTCGCTGAACTTCTCCGCCGCGGCCTGCGCCGCCCGGTCGACCTCGTCGTCGGCGACGACGACCGAGACCCGCACCTCGGAGGTGGAGATCATCTGGATGTTGACCCCGGCCTGAGCGATCGCGGAGAAGAAGTCGGCGATCTTCTTCGGCTGCGTGCGCAGTCCGGCACCGATCAACGAGACCTTGCCCATCAGCGGCTCGCTGCTGACCCGCTCGAAGCCGAGCTCGGCCTGCGCCGGCTCCAGCGCCTTCACGGCACGCTCGACGTCGTCGCGCGGGAGGGTGAAGGTGATGTCCGTACGCTCCGTGCCGGACGGTGACGCGTCCTGAACCACCATGTCGACGTTGATCCCGACGCCGGCGATGATCTCGAAGACCTTCGCGGCCGCGCCGATCTTGTCGGGCGCGTTGACGACGGTGATCTTGGCCTGGCTGCGGTCGGAGGCGATGGCGGCGACGATCGGCGCCTCCATCCCGACGCCGTCTCCAGGCTCGTCGACAGTCGGCGAGACCGCGTCGATGCTGCCCTTGACCACCGTGCCGGTGAGGGTGGAGAAGGAGGAGCGTACGTGGATCGGGAGGCTGTGGCGGCGGGCGAACTCCACCGAGCGCAGGTGAAGCACCTTCGCCCCGGAGGCCGCCAGCTCGAGCATCTCCTCGAAGGCGACCGAGCTCAGCTTGCGTGCGGTCGGGACGATCCGCGGGTCGGCGGTGAAGACGCCGTCAACGTCGGTGTAGATCTCGCAGACGTCCGCGTTCAGCGCGACCGCCAGCGCGACCGCGGTGGTGTCGGTGCCGCCACGACCCAGCGTGGTGATGTCCTTGGTGTCCCTGGAGACGCCCTGGAACCCGGCCACGATCGCGATCGCACCGTCGCCGAGCGCCGCCTGGATCCGCTCCGGGGTGATGCTGAGGATCTTGGCGCGCCCGTGCTGCGCATCGGTGATCAGACCGGCCTGCGACCCGGTGAACGACCGAGCCTCGTACGCCAGCCCGCGCTCGTTCGCGACGTCGTTGATCGCCATCGCGAGCAGCGCCATCGACTGCCGCTCGCCGGAGGTGAGCAGCATGTCGAACTCACGCGCGTGCGCGGTCGCGTCCGGCGAGACCTTGTTGGCCAGGTCGATCAGCTCATCGGTGGTGTCGCCCATGGCGGAGACGGCCACGACCACGTCGTGGCCCTGCTCTTTGGTCGCGACCACTCGCTGAGCGACGCGCTTGATGCCTGCAGCGTCCGCGACCGAGCTGCCACCGTACTTCTGAACGACGATTCCCACGGCGGGAAAGTCTACGTTGCCGATGCGGCCGTCTTCTCCAGCATCTCATCAGCGGCAGCCAGGTCCTCGTCCTCACCGGTGAACGGCTCGGAGTCGAGGCGGTCGTGAGCGACCACGGTGAGCAGCGCGTTGAGCACGGCACCGGCCAGGTTGCCCCAGTTGTTGACGTAGCTGAACTGCCACCACCACAGCGCCTCGTCGACGTCGCCGAGACGGTAGTGACGCAGGCCGTACTCCAGATCGGTCACCAGGCTGGCGACGTCGTCGGAGATCTGACTGTCGACCACGTCCGGGGTGTAGGGATCGAAGACGAAGCTGTAGGTGTCGATGTCCCCGAACATCTCGGCGAGCCCCATCCGGAGCTCGTCGACGTCGGCCTCCATGCCCACGTCGGGCTGGAACTCCTCCCGAGGCTCGAAGTCCTGCTGGGCACCCAGTCGCGCGCCCGCCAGCAGGATCTGGCTCACCTCCAGCAGCAGCATCGGGACAGCGCTGCCACCGTCGCCGTCCGCAGCGATCGCGCGCACCGAGAGCAGGAAGCTCTCCACCGAGTCGGCGATGCTGGTGGCGAAGTCCTTGCCGGTCAAGTCGTTCGTCATGACGGCCCCCTTCCCGAGGTCCCTTGAATCGTCAGGCTACCGCCGAAGTCGCGGTCTGACGAGGGTAAAGACTCGGCTCTTAGGGACTACTCAGCCGCCCGGCGTCCGGCGAACGCACGGCCGAGGGTGACCTCGTCGGCGTACTCCAGATCGCCACCGACCGGGAGACCGCTGGCCAGACGGGTGACCTTCAGTCCGAGCGGGCTCAGCTGACGGGTCAGATAGGTCGCCGTCGCCTCGCCCTCGAGGTTGGGGTCCGTGGCGAGGATCACCTCGGTGATCCCGGGGTCGTTGAGCCGCTGGACGAGCTCACGGATGCGCAGCTGGTCGGGACCGATCCCGTCGATCGGGCTGATCGCGCCGCCGAGCACGTGATAGCGCCCGCGGAACTCGCGGGTGCGCTCGATCGCGACGACGTCCTTGTATTCCTCGACCACGCACAGCACCGACTGCTCGCGACGTGGGTCGCGACAGATCCGGCAGGTCTCCTCCTCGGAGACGTTGAAGCAGACGGAGCAGAACTTCACCTTCGCCTTGACCTCGTTGAGGATCGAGGCCAGCCGATGTACGTCGGCGGGATCAGCCTGGAGCAGATGGAACGCGATCCGCTGGGCACTCTTCGGACCTACGCCCGGCAGCCGTCCCAGCTCGTCGATGAGGTCTTGGACCACACCCTCGTACAACTTGGTTATCGCCTGTCTCTAGCTGTGCTTATCTCAGAACCCGAGCTTGAACGGCGGCTCGCCGCCGCCGGGGGCACCACCGAGGCCGCCCGCGAGCGGGCCCATCGCCTCACCGGCGAGGGCGTCGGCCTTGCCCTTCGCCTCGCGGTAGGCAGCGACGATCACGGCGCCGAGGTCCTCGAGGTCGTCGGGGTCGTTGCCGTCGAACTCGCCCTGCTTGATCTCCACGCCGACCAGCTCGCCGGTGCCGGTGAGCTTGACCGTCACCGCACCCCCGGCGACGGTGCCGTCGACGATCGTCTCGGCGAGCTTCTCCTGGGCGTCGACGATCTGGCTCTGCAGCGCCTGGGCCTGCTGCATGATCGAGTTGAGGTCGAAGCCGCCCTCGCCGCCGAGGCCTTCGAGTGGGTTCGTCATCTGTGCCGTCCTAGTTGTGAGGAATCTCTTCGATCATCGTTGCACCCAGCTCCTGAGCGAGCAGGGCTTCAGCACCCATCGCGGCCGGCCCGTCGTACGCCTGGTCGTCGGGGTTGACCGCGGCGTCCGCCTCCGCCAAACGGGCCACGGAGTCGTCGACCGGACGCTCGTAGTCCGCGTCCCGCGTCGGCCGGATCGCCTCCCGAGCCAGCGCGATCGCTCCTGGGTCGGCTGGCTGCGTCCCGGACGTCGCGGGCGGCTCCGGCGGAGCCGGTGGTTGGTCGGGGGGCGGCGGCTCGGCGGCCCAATCGGGCGGTGGCGCCTGCTCGTTCCAGGATGGCTCCGGCGACTGCTGCGGCTGGGTGGGCTCCTGGGGCGCGCTCGGCTGCGGCGGCGGCGAGGCCTGCCGCTGCGGGGCCCCTTGGCCACCACCCGCGACGATCGCCTCGATCTTCGGCTGGATGCCGATCACGTTGACCAGCGCCTGCCCGAGGATCGGCTCGTGTCCGCCGGTCGCGAACCGGTCGCGGAGTCCCGGGGAGGCGAACCCGAGGGTGAGCACGCCGTCGCGGAAGTCGACCACCTGGGCGTTCTGGCCGACCAGCGACCAGGTCGCCCGACGCAGGCCCTTGGTCTGGGCGATCACGTCGTCCCACAGGCGGCGGACGTCCACGTTGCCCATACCGCCCGGCGACTGAGCCTGAGGTTGCGGCTGAGGCTGGCTCGGCGGCTCCGGAGCGGCCGGCGTCTGCTGGGGAGGCATCTCCGCGGCCGGAGCGGGCTCGCGGGTCGGTTCTGAGGCCGGTTCGCGGGCCGGCTCGGGGGTGGGGGCGTACGCCTGGACGGGTTCGGGCTGAGGTGACGCGGGAGCGACCGTCTCGTGCCCCGGCGCACCGACGGAAGGCTTGAGCACCGGCCGGTCCTGAGCGGGGGCGGCCGCCGCCGGAGGAGCGGCCACCGTCGGCGTACCACTGATCTCGATCCGCCTCTCCAGACGGTCCAGCCGGGCCGCGAGACCGTCGGCACCGTCGGCCGCCGGCAGCAGCACCCGGGCACAGATCAGCTCGAGCAGAAGCCGGGGCGCGGTGGCGCCGCGCATCTCGGTCAGACCGGTCGCGACCGCATCGGCGGCTCGCGAAAGATCGTGTGGTCCGAAGCGTCCGGCCTGGGCGACCAGCCGCTCACCGCCGTCCTGGGAGACGTCGATGAGCCCGGTCGCGGGTGCGTCCGGGACCGCCTTGACGATGACCAGGTCACGCAGCCGTCGCAGCAGGTCCTCGGTGAAGCGCCGCGGGTCCTGGCCGGTCTCGATGATCTTGTCGATCACGCCGAAGACCGCGGCGCCGTCGTGGGCCGCGAAGGCGTCGACGACCTCGTCCAGCAGCGCGTCGGGGGTGTAGCCGAGCAGCCCGGCGGCCAGCTCGTACGTCACTCCCTCAGGCCCCGCGCCACCGAGCAGCTGGTCCATCACCGAGAGGCTGTCGCGCATCGACCCGGCACCGGCGCGCGCGACCAGCGGCAGCGCGGCCGGCGCGACGTCGATGCCCTCCTTCTCGCACAGCGTCGAGATGTAGTCGGAGACCAGCTTCGGCGGGAAGAGCCGGAACGGATAGTGATGGGTGCGCGACCGGATCGTCGGGATGACCTTCTCCGGCTCGGTCGTCGCAAAGATGAACCGCAGGTGCTCCGGCGGCTCCTCGACGAGCTTGAGCAGCGCGTTGAAGCCCTGCGTCGAGACCATGTGGGCCTCGTCGATGATGTAGACCTTGTAGCGGCTCTTCACCGGCGCGAAGAACGCCTTCTCCCGCAGATCACGGGCATCGTCCACACCACCGTGCGACGCCGCGTCGATCTCGATCACGTCGATGCTGCCCGGCCCGCCGCGCGCCAGGTCCCGGCACGACTCGCACTCTCCGCACGGATCCGCGATCGGCGCCTTCTCGCAGTTCAGCGCCCGCGCCAGGATCCGCGCCGAGGTCGTCTTGCCGCAGCCACGTGGCCCGGAGAAGAGGTACGCATGGTTGACCCGATTGCCCGCCAGCGCATTGCGCAGCGGGCCGGTGACGTGATCTTGGCCGATGACCTCGGCAAACGTCTCCGGCCGGTAGCGGCGATAGAGAGCTAGCGGTGCGTCCACCCGGTAGACCCTATCCGCCCGCACCGACAGTTTGCGACCGCGCGTGCGCGCTCGAGGAGAAAAGAAAAGGCTCCCCACGTACGGCCCGCAGAGCCTCGCTCATCCTCGCCGCCCGACCGGGTCAGGAAATAGAAAAGGCCCCCCACGTACATCCCGCAGAGCCTCGCTCATCCTCGCCGCCCGACCGGGTCAGGAAATAGAAAAGGCCCCCCACGTACCCAACAGAGCTCGCTTATCCTTGCTGCCTTCCGGCCCTGGGGAGGTTCGACAAGATGTCACCACATGGGGGGTTGTCAGAGAGTCTAGACGAGTCCCCTCGCCGATCCCAAAGCACACCCGCCGATTTCCCCCATGCTCACGGAGCCGCGTAGGATCCCTCACGGATCTGTCGCCTAGTGGCCTATGGCGCACGGCTGGAATCCGTGTTGGGTTAACGCCCTCGGGGGTTCGAATCCCCCCAGATCCGCCAGCAGGAAACCTTGGTTCACCTGCAAGAACGCCGATCCGGACAGCGCAAGCGCCGGATCGGCGTTCTTCATTTCCGCAACCTCGGTCCCGCGCGGCTCAGTCCAGGATGGCGTACGCCTCGACCTCGACGAGCACGTCAGGCTCGAAGAGGTAGTCCACGCCGATGGCGGACAGCGGCGGCAGGGGTTGCGGGATGCCGAGCTCGTCGACGACGCTCTCGAGACCCGCGACGAACGCGTCGTACTTGTCCGGGGTCCAGCCAGTGACGAAGAACCGGAGGCGTACGACGTCGGCGAAGGTGGCACCGGCGCCGGCCAGGCCACGGGCGGTGCTGCGGAGCGCGTGGGCGAGCTGGCCGGCGAGGTCGCCCGGCGCCACACCGCGACCGAGCTCGTCCCGGGCGATCTGTCCGGCGACGTGGACGTGGCGGCTGCCGGTGGCGACGGAGACGTGGTGATAGGGCACGGGCTGGAACATGCCTTCGGGGGTGAGCAGATCGACGGGCACGATGAGATTCCTTCCAATCGTAAAGGTTTCTCATGTGTACTTGGTATCCAGAGGATACTTCAACGAGACTAGGTGTCATGGCCGATACCGTCCCCGAGCCGCTGCGACTCACCCAGGAGCACCGCGAGCTCCTCGACCAGCTCCTCGACAAGTGGTCGCTGCAGGTGCTCGACACACTGTGCGAGCGGCCGCGACGGTTCAACGAGCTGCGTCAGGCGATCCCGGCGGTGACCCAGAAGTCGCTCACCACCGCGTTGCGTCGCCTGGAGCGCAACGGCATGGTCGCCCGGATCGTGCTGAGCACCCGTCCGGTCGCGGTGGAGTACCGGATCACCCCGCTGGGCAGCACGCTGCAGGACCTCATCGACCGGCTCTACCACTGGACGACCACGACCCTGCCCGAGGTCGAAGCCGCGCGTGAGGCCTTCGACAGCGCAACCTGAGAGCTACATCGAGCCCTTGCGCCGCGAGAACAACGGTCGCAGGACCAGCGCGAGCCCGAGCGCTCCGCCGCCACCGATGGCCCACCAGATCGCGTTCTCGCGGACGGTGGCCAGCGGGTCGACCTTCTCCCGGGCCATCGGCGCCTGCTCGACCTCCGGGGGCTCGGCGGCCTCCTCGACGGCGGGACGGGTGAGGGCGTCGTACGCATTCACCACGCCGGCACCCCAGAAGCGGCCGCCCTGGCCCTCGCGGCCCGAGGTGGTGCTGTAGAGACGGTCGATGACCTGGTCGGCGGTCCAGCCTCGATTGGTCGACCAGATCAGGGCGAGCACCGCCGAGACCTCGGCGGAGGCGAAGGACGTCGAGATCGTGTCGACCCAGCACGGCTGGCCGAAGAGTGTCTTCGACGGCGCTCCGTAGGTCGGAGCGGCGACGTCGGTGTTGGAGTTCGGCAACACCGTGAAGTCGGGGTCGGAGGCCGAGGTGCCGGAGGCGCTGACCGTCACGACGGAGTCGTTGGCGTTCGGGAAGACCTTGGGGCCCATGTCCCGGTCGGTGCCGCTGGCGATTCCGGACCAGTCCGCGGCCATCACGACGATGGCCCCCTTCTTGGTGAGCGTGTCGACCGCTGTTTCCAGGCCCGCGGCGTTCTCCGTCGCCGGCAGGCCGATGTCGACGATCAGCCCCTTCGCGTTGCCTTTGGCCAGCGAGTTGAGCTCGGCCACCATCCGCTTGGCGTCGATCGTGGACTTCTCCTGGCCGACCTTGAGGACCGGGTGGTCGCTGAGCGTCGCCTTGGGCGCGATCCCGGTGATCAGACCAGCCGCGACGGTGCCGTGATAGTCCTGCGCCTTGGCGCTGTAGCCGGAATCGACCACGGCGACACGGATCCCCTGACCCTGCTTGCTCACCTTCTGCGCTTCGTCGATCCGCATGATCGCGAACGGAGCCACCGTCTCCGGCACCGGCGCAGCCTGGGTCTCCGCCTTCTGCGGTGCGCCACCACCGGTGTTCTTCTCGTACGCCTTGCAGACAGGCCGTTCCTCCGCTGCGTACGCAGGGCTCGGGCCGCCGAGCAGAGTCAGCCCACCGACGGCGGCCGCGAGCGCGATGCCAGTACGCACCAGCGTCACTCGGTCGCCACGCACTTGCTCTCCTGAACCTCTCCGGTGGTCGGCGGGCACAACGCCAGCTCGGTCGAGAGCGCAGCGCCGGCCGGAAGCAGCCTCAGCCACGTGCCGGGCACGATCGGGCCCGAGTCGTTCGACAGGCCGAGCCGCTCGACAGTGAGCTTGCCGTCGAGGGTGTTGGCGGTGCCGCGGGCGTCGATCAGGTAGGGCGTCGCGCTCTCCTTCTGGAGCTCCTCGCCGTTGGCGGCGAAGACGAAGGCGCCCTTGCCGGGGTCGACCCGGGCCGAGGTGAAGTCGGTCGCCGCGGGAGGCTCCGACGACGGCCAGGCCTTCTCGCCCGGGTCGACACCGAGGCGTACCGTCGTCTTGTCCTCGGTCTCGAGCTTGGCGCAGACGCTTCCGGTTCCGGGCTCGAGGGTCGAGGCGGGCCACGAGGTCTCGAGCCGCTCGCCGTTGATATTCGGCTGCGATTCCAGCGACTGCTGGTTGCCCTTGCTGCCGAAGACGACGTCATAGACCTCGCTAGTGAACTCGTCCATCCGGATCCAGCCGGACTCCGTCATCAGGTAGTTGTTGGCCACGTAGTTGGCCTTGGTGCCGATCGGGTAATCCTCGCCCTCGACCGTGCCACCGGCCTTGGTGAACGCTCCTCCGAAGGAATCACCCGACAGCGGCGCGCCGGCCGGGAAGAGGTTGACCCATGCTTGGGGCACCGTGGGTGTCGAGACAGGGTCGTTGAAGATGCGGTCCGCATAGGTCTCCGCGTCGCCCTCGACCTTGTAGCTGTAGGCCTGTGCGTAGCCCTCGCGCTCGTGCTCGGCGATGAGGTAGGTGCCATCTTCGGTCTGCACCAGGAAGCCGGTGTTGGTGGCCGGCTGTACGTCAGGCTTCGCAGAGATGTTCAGGTGCGTACCTGCAGCATTGGCGGTGCACGCCGTCCAGCCGGTGTTGATGAAGTCGGACGTCAGCGGCAGCTCCTCAGGGACGTCTGGCCCGCCGAGGCCGATCGTCCCCTTGGGGAACTCCTTGTCGATCTCCTCCTGGTCGATGACCTTGGACCTCTTCTCCAGGTCGAGGCCGAGGATGAGCTGCGCGCTGGCCAGGTTGACGACCGGGTGCAGCTCCTTGTCCTTGTCGGGGCCGGTGACGACGTAGCGCGCACCGCCCTTGGTGACGATCAGGCCGTCGGTGTCGGCCCATCCGGTCGCGGGCCGGGGAGCAAGGAAGTGGGCGACCGCGCCGCCGGCGATGAGCAGCACCGCGAGCACGAGGCCGCCGAAGACGGAGCGGCCGGGGCGAGCGGGCTCCACCTCGCGCCCACCGGGGGCACCGGAGAGGAACGCGGAGACCAGTCGGCGACGGCTGAAGGCATGCGCCTCTACGAGGTCCTTCTTGCTGGCCATCAGAAACCAGCCACCGCGGCGCCGAAGAGGCCCGAAGCGAGCACCATCAGCGGCAGCATCGCGAGCAGGCAGATCGTCTCGGCGACGTCGGCCAGCCGGCCACGACGGATCGACCCGACGTCGGGGACCAGCGTCAGCACCAGGAGTACGCCACCCGCGGCCGCCAGCACGACGGCGGTCGTCGGCCGCCACGACTCGTGGTAGACCAGCAGCGCGGCACCGATCGCGAGCAGGCCGGCGATCCCGGAGACCAGGCCGACGAGCACCTCCGAACCCGTCCGGTACTGCCGCGTACGCAGCATCAGCACGACACACGCGGCCAGAGCCAGCAGCGTGCCGAAGAGCCCGAGCCGCACCACGAACGGCGCGGTCAGCACGACCAGGACGCCGACGGAGAGCGAGATCGCGACCAGGATCTCGTGGGCGACCTTGGCGTCGACCCGGACCTGGTCCTGGCGGATCTCGTCGGGGTCGAGGTTGATGTCCTCGTCGGAGTAGAGCTGCGGGACGTCGGTCTTGGTCGTGCTCAGCGCGAGCCACGGGAAGAAGCTGCCGGCCAGGACGACGACCACCAGCACGATCCCGAGCACCACACCGGCCTTCCAGCCGGTCATGCTCAGCAGCATGCCGGCCACCAGGAAGACGCCACCCACGAGGGCGCCCGGCATCGCCAGCATCCGGGCCTCGCCGAGCCCCAGGAAGCCGATCGCGGCGGCGAGCATCGCGCCCGCGCCGGCGAAGGCCAGCGGCATCCCGACGCCGCCCTCGGGGCCGAGCGAGGCCGAGCCGATCAGGAAGCCGGCGACCGCGCCGTAGACCTCACCGATCCACACCGCGGCGATCGCGGCATCGTTCTCGGCCTCGAGCCGGGAGAGCACGATCGCGCCTCCGGCGAGGACCATTCCGATCACCCCGGCAGCTACGCCGGCGAGCATCGACGGCGCCTGCGTCCACAGCGCACCGGCACCGAGGAGCAGCAGCAGCGCGGCGGCCAGCAGCGACGTACGTCGTCCTGCTTCCGGCTTCCAGGGGGCCATCTCGCTCTCGACGACGTCGGTCATCGCCTCGACCACGTCGTCGTAGACCCGCGGCGGCTTGTCGTCGATCCCGGCGCTCACGGTGAGCACGCCGCCGTCCTCGACGCCCTGCGGGATCAGACCGAGGTCACCGGCGAGCTTGCGGCCGTCGGCGAGCACCACGCGGTAGCCGGCGTAGGCCGTCTGCGGGTCGAGCAACCCGACGCTTCGCGCAAGCTCCGGCACGAGCTCCGCCACCGGCACCGAGCCCGGCAGCACCAGATCCATCCGACGTGTGCCGGAGGCGACCGTGACCCGGACCAGCCCAGTGGGCGCCACCTGCGCCTGCGTCATTTCACGAACTCCTCGCGTCGTGCCTGTGCCCGGGACGAACCGACCGAATGTCCCGAGAGCTAGACCTACCTCGCGCTCGCTGAATCAGACAGCGAACATCAGCGCTGACTTTGCCATAAAACCAGCGACGAGGGGACCGGTGCCCCGCACCGATCCCCCCGTGTTGCCTGTGTGCTGAAGAACTCAGCCACCGAAGCCGCTGGCGCCGCGCTGGTCCGCGCGGTGCATGTCAGCGTTGGCCTCGTTGACGAACTTGCTGCCGCGGTCCAGCGCCATGCCGAGCTCGCGGATGCTCTGGTTCCACTTGGCCTGGGCCCGGTTGTAGGCGTCAGCCGCCTGTCCGGTGAAGTTCTCCTGGAGGCCGAGGATGTGACGCTCGAGCTCGTCGAGCTCGCGGTCCATGTCAGCCACGCCCTTGAGCAGGACGTCGGCGACGGAGCCCATCTTCCCGTGGTTTACGACAATCTCTTCACCCATGTCAGTTCCTTCCAGTCCTCTGCTTGAAATGCGGCCTGACCGGGTGGTCAGCCACCCATCTTGTACGAGATGCTGTCCATGCTGGAGGTGACGGAGCTGGACTGCCCGGCAACATCCTCGTCGGCCTGGCTACCGACCTTGCGGGCGTTCTCGAGACCCGCGGTGAGCTCGTCGAGCGCGTTGGTGATCTCGCGCGACTTCTCGTTGTAGGTGTTCATCAGCTGCTGGAACGAGGTGCCGCCGGCACCCTTCCAGCCCGATGCGCCCTCCGCCTGGGCCTCCGAGACGGTGCGGCTGTTGACGCTCTGCAGCTTGGCCTTGGTCTCGTTGATGAAGTTGACGGCGGTGTTGATCGCCTGGCCTTGCTTGATCTCACTGCTCATGGTGCTGTCCTTCCACCGGCGGAACCGGTTTTCCTAGGTTTGATACCTGTTGGAGCCCGGCTCCCGATGGGCTCCCCCGAGGTCCGGACAATGTGTTCTTACCCCGTCTCCGGAGTTCTAAACACAAATCTCTGAACTTTTTCAGCCCTGCTGCCTAGCTGTTGAAACCCGATTCCCACAGGTGACGGAAGAAGCCTGAGGAAACCACGAACGAAGCGATGACCGCGGCGCCGCACAGCGACTCCGCCCAGTCGGCCCGAGACGCCCATTTCGCCGAGCGCCAGCCCCGGCCGGTCGCGATCGCCGCGATGATGACGGCGAACCCGATCACCACGACTCCCAGACCGAACCAGGAGACCAGCTCCGGGTCGGCCCAGCCTACGAAGGCACGGACCCCGACCGCCAGCGCAATAACCCCGGCAACCCGGAGTACGCCACGAGGCAGCCAGTAGCGATAGCTGCGCGCCGCGAGCAGGATCACGAAGGCACCGGCCAGCAGGATCAGCCAGCCACCGACCCGATCCAGGTCGTCCGTCGCCGTCGCCACCAGCCCCGGTCCGCTCACCGCGACCACGGCGAGGACCGCCCAGGAGGCCGCCGCCAGCGTGCGGGAGCCGCGCTCGGCCACCTCGGTGACCTCGTCGATCGGGACCGTCGCCTTGCCGGAGGTCGTCCTGGCCCGTGCCGACCAAGCGGTCACCGAGAGCTTGGAGACATCGAGGAGATAGGAGTCCGGGACGTCGACGGCGTACGACGGGACGATCCGCGCCGCCAGCGCGGCGGCGGCGAACAGGATCGACCACGGCACCTGCGGCGAGGTGCCGAGCAGGGCGCACAGCGCGGTCACGACGAAGACGATGACGCCGGTCGTGGTCCAGATCTTCAGGCCCTCGTCGACGGTGTCGACGAGGGACCGCGAGATCGTCGCGACGACCGCGGCACTCAACCCGGCCACCCCGACCGCCATCGGCAGCGTCTCGGGCACCGGGTCGACGGTGATGACGAAGGCGGCGCCGGCGGCGAAGGCCGGGGCGGCGATCGCTCGGCGCGCTGCGTACGGCCCGGCGGGGATGATGCCGATCAAGGCACCCAGCGCGAGCAGACCGGCGATGGCCAGTCGCTGCCAGCCGTCGGCCTGGGCACCGAACCCGGCCGCGGCGACCGCCAGGAGGGTGGCCAGACCGACCCAGTAGAACGAGAAGCTGCCCGCCTGGACCGCGGCGGCCGTCTCGACGACCTCGCGCCGCGCATAGGCCTGCGTCGGCGGCGAGTCGGCGGCGAGCAGGGCGCCCGAGGTGATGCCGCGCGAGGCGAGCGATGCGTCCGGTTGGATCACCTCGCCACGACGGTCCCGCAGCACCGGGGCCGCGGGCAGACCGACGGCCGTCGCGTACTCCCGCGCCAGGTCCGAGGCGTGCGCATCGGAGGGAACGACGATGTCGACCACTCCGGCGGTGCCGTGGACCGTGACCGCCAGGCCGCCTGCTGCGAGCGCCGGCTCAACGGCATCGGCCGTCTGAGTGGGCATGACACCTCCCGGATGCGTGAAGACCCTGTGACAGAGTTCCACATCGGAAGCTCCACCGCCCGTTTTACCCGACCGGCACGGTTAAGGGTAGTAGCCGGGTGGCGGGCACTCTAAGATCCTGACCACCTGCGGCATCCGGGCCCGCGGGGCACTGAACCAGTCTCAGGGGGACACGTGACCATCGCTGCGACAGCCGGCGGTACCCGCACCGAGGAGCCGGAGGTCCCCGAGGGGGAGCTGGCTCTGAATGCTCCGCCGGCTATCGAAGAGGGCGAGGGCGTCGGTGGCATCCTGATGAACGCCATCCCCATGCTCGGTGGCCTCGGATCGATCGTGCTCATCGCGACGATGCAGTCGGGCGCGGGGGGTTCCCCGCCGATCCAGCGCTACATCGCTGCCGGCATGTTCCTCTTCGCCACGCTCGGCTTCATCTTCGTGCAGATCGACCGGCAGCGGAAGCAGAAGCAGAAGCAGGTCGGCGGGCAGCGCACCGACTACCTCCGCTACCTGGCCGGCGTCCGGCAGTCGGCGCGCAAGGCCGGTGAGCAGCAGCGCAAGGCGCTCACCTGGCACTATCCCGCGCCGTCCTCGCTGCCCGCGATCGCCGAGGAGCGCAGCCGGCTGTGGGAGCGCTCGAACACCCACAAGCGCTACCTCGACGTCCGCTACGGCGTCGCGCACCAGCCCCTCGCGCTGACCCTGGTGCCGCCCCAGCAGACCCCGATCGACCAGGTCGACCCCGCCTCGGCGAGCGCGCTGCACCGGCTGCTGACGGTCCACAGGGTCCAGCCCGACCTGCCGGCCGCGACCAACCTGCGCGGCTTCGACAAGATGGAGATCTGCGGCAACGAGGACCAGGCCCGGGCGCTCGCCCGCGCCCTGATCTGCGGGATGACGGCCTTCCACTCGCCGGAGCAGCTGATCGTCGCCGTACTCACCTCCGAGCGCAACCTGGCCGAGTGGGACTGGGTCAAGTGGCTCCCGCACGCGCAGAGCGGCCGCGAGGTCGACGCCGTCGGGCCGCGCCGCATGGTGGTCACCAACATCAACGACCTCGGCGCCCTGCTTCCGACCGAGGTCGGCGAGCGCGCCCGCTGGGGCACCGACGACCGGATCCCGTCGCCGCAGGTCGTGGTCATCGTCGACGGCGGCTCCGTCCCGCCGGGCAACCACGTGCTCCCGGACGACGGCATCCAGGGCGTCACGGTCATCGACCTGCCGACCCACTGGGACGAGCTGTTCGACTCGAGCCGGGTGCGGTTCCTGATCGACGACGAGGAGACCGACGAGAACAACACGGTCTCCGGCTACCAGGTGCGCGTACGCATGGACCCGGTCCGCCTGCGGGTGGACCAGATGAGCATGGCCGACGCCGAGGCCTACGCCCGCCGCCTGACCGCGCTCTACACCGTGGCTCCGGAGGGCTCCGACGCCGCCGCCGAGACCCCGCAGGACACCGAGATCGCGGCCCCGAAGGACTACATGGCGCTGCTCGGTCTGGGCGACGTACGCTCCTTCGACCCGGACGTCGCCTGGCGTCCCCGCGCCAACCGCGACCGGCTGCGTGTGCCGGTCGGCGTCGGTGAGGCCGGCCAGCAGATCTACATGGACATCAAGGAGTCGGCACAGCAGGGAATGGGGCCGCACGGCCTCGTCATCGGCGCCACCGGTTCCGGTAAGTCGGAGTTCCTCCGCACCCTCGTCCTCGGTCTGGTGCTCACCCACCCGCCGGAGGTCCTCAACCTGGTGCTGGTCGACTTCAAGGGTGGTGCGACGTTCGCCGGGATGGCGGGCATGCCGCACGTCTCCGCGGTGATCACCAACCTCGAGGGCGAGCTCACCCTGGTCGACCGTATGCAGGACGCGCTCTCCGGCGAGATGACCCGCCGCCAGGAGCTCCTGCGCGAAGCCGGCAACTTCTCCTCGCTGAAGGACTACGAGAAGGCCCGTACGCAGGATCCCTCGATGGATCCGCTGCCGTCGCTGTTCATCGTGGTCGACGAGTTCTCCGAGATGCTCTCGGCCAAGCCCGAGTTCATCGACCTGTTCGTCGCGATCGGTCGTCTGGGCCGATCCCTCGGCATCCACCTGCTGCTCGCCTCGCAGCGCCTCGAGGAGGGCCGCCTGCGCGGTCTCGACTCGCACCTCTCCTACCGCGTCGGCCTGCGCACCTTCTCCGCGCAGGAGTCGCGGACCGTGCTCGGAGTGCCGGACGCGTACGAGCTTCCGGCTGTTCCCGGCCTCGGTTACCTGAAGCCCGACCCGACGAACATGCAGCGGTTCCGGGCCGCGTACGTCTCGGGGCCGCCGGCCGCGGGTTCGCGGATCCGCCGCGACGAGGGCGGCAAGCTGCAGGGCATCTTCCCGTTCTCGATCGCCGAGGTGAAGCAGCTGGCGATGCCGGTCGAGGAGGACGAGCGTCCGGCCACCCCGGTCGTGGGCGCGGACGGCGTCGAGAAGTCGATGCTCGACATCGCCGTCGACCGGATGACCGGCCATGGTGCCCCGGCCCACCAGGTCTGGCTGCCGCCGCTCGACATCCCCGACACGCTCGACACGCTGATGCCCGACCTGACCACCTCGCCCGAGCTCGGTCTGCACTCGCCGGCCTGGAAGCGGCTCGGTGGACTGGTCGTGCCGCTCGGCATCGTCGACAAGCCGCGTGAGCAGCTGCGCGACACCCTCACCGTCGACCTGCGCGGAGCCGCGGGTCACGTCGCGGTCATCGGTGCACCTCGCACCGGTAAGTCGACCACGCTCCGCACCATCGTCACCTCGATGTCGCTGACCATGACGCCGCAGGAGGTGCAGTTCTTCGTCCTCGACTTCGGTGGCGGCACGTTCGCACCGCTGGCCAAGCTCCCGCACGTCGCCGGTGTCGGCACTCGTTCCGAGCCCGATGTCGTACGCCGCGTCCTGGCCGAGATCTCCGGCATCATCGACCGCCGCGAGGCCTACTTCCGGGCACAGGGCATCGACTCGATCGAGACCTACCGCACCCGCCGCGCTCGCGGCCAGGCCGACGACGGCTGGGGCGACGTCTTCCTCGTCATCGACGGGTGGGGCACGCTGCGGGCCGACTTCGACGACCTCGAGTACGCCATCCAGGAGATCGCTCCGCGCGGCCTGACCTTCGGCGTCCACATCGTCGCGGCGGCCGGCCGCTGGGCCGAGTTCCGCTCCTCGATGCGCGACGTCTTCGGCACCAAGCTCGAGCTGCGTCTGGGCGACCCGATGGACTCCGAGCTCGACCGCAAGCTCGCCGCCCTGGTGCCGACCGGGCGCCCGGGTCGAGGCATCGTGAAGGAGAAGCTCCACTTCCTCAGTGCCCTGCCCCGCATGGACGGCGACGGCTCGGCGGCGACGCTGGGCGATGGCGTCGACGACCTGATCTCCCGGATCTCCGCGGCCTGGGAGGGCCCTGCCGGACCGAAGCTGCGGCTCCTGCCCGAGCGGATCACGATCGAGCGGATCCGCGAGCAGGCCGGGGTCACCACGGAGAAGCCCGGCAAGCGACTGCTTCTGGGCATCAACGAGAAGGAGCTGGCCCCGGTCGGTCTCAACCCCGACACCGAGCCCCACCTGCTCGTCTTCGGCGACGGCCAGTCCGG
The DNA here is from genome assembly GCF_042730435.1 of Nocardioides sp. NPDC059952. Classification (NCBI taxonomy): domain Bacteria; kingdom Bacillati; phylum Actinomycetota; class Actinomycetes; order Propionibacteriales; family Nocardioidaceae; genus Nocardioides; species Nocardioides sp. NPDC059952. Next base: position 37,686 of record NZ_JBHWLY010000007.1, read on the forward strand.
CAAGTCCTCGATGCTGCGCAGCATCGCCCGCGAGATCATGCGGACGCACACGCCCAAGGAAGCGCAGATCGCGGTCGTCGACTACCGGCGGTCGCTGCTCGGCGAGATCCCCGAGGACTACCTGGTCGGCTATCTCACCTCGGCGACGCAGGCCAACCCGACGCTGAGCGACCTGGCGGCGTACCTGACCAAGCGGATCCCGGGCCCGGACGTCACGCCCGAGGAGCTGCGCAGCCGGTCGTGGTGGTCGGGCGCGGAGCTGTTCGTGCTCGTCGACGACTACGACCTCGTCTCGACGCAGCAGGGCTCACCGCTGGCTCCGTTGCAGCCGCTGATGGCCCAGGCCGGCGACGTCGGCCTGCATGTCATCCTCGCCCGCCGCTCGGGTGGTGCGTCGCGCTCCCTCTACGAGTCGGTCATCCAATCGATGCGTGACCTGGCGATGCCGGGCCTGCTGCTCTCCGGCAACCCGGACGAGGGCCCGCTCATCGGCAACCTGAAGCCGGTCCCGACCCTCCCGGGTCGTGGGCGCCTGGTCACCCGCGACCGCGGTATCGAGGTCATCCAGCTGGCTTGGAGCGAGTCCTCGGTGTAGCTCGCCCGTCACGAACAACGCAACGGCCCGCGACCTGATCCAGGTCGCGGGCCGTCTGTCGTTCGCCCGTGGTCAGAGTGTCCCGGTGCCGTTGTTGTTGGATGCCTTGCGCAACGGTGGGTGGGTCTCGAACTGGTCGGCTCCGGGCATCTCCCACGTCTCGGCGGTGAACCCGTCCTTGCCGGAGATCAGGACCGACGCCTTGTTGAGGTACTCGTAGTCCCCGTCGCCGGCGCGCAACGGGTTGACCAGGTCATCCCTACCGTCACCGTTGACGTCGGCGACCCCAGGGATCTGAGACCCGCTGACGGCGTCGTCGTTCTTGACCGGGTCGTCGATGTCCCACGACGGCTCGGGAACGAACTTCTTGCCCTCGGGATCGTAGGAGTAGACGCGGATGGCCCACTTCTGGTCCACGATCTCCTGGGTGATCAGCTCGTCCTTCCCGTCACCGGTGACATCGGCGAAGTTCGACGATCCGGCGACCCGATCGCCGTCGGGTCCGGGCACCTCGAGGTCGGTCTTGGTGAGCTTCGAGCCATTGCTCATCAGCAGGAGCACTGCGGCCGGGGAAGTCTCCCTGGCACCCATGATGACGTCGGCACGCTTGTCGCCGTCGAAGTCACCGACGTCGAAGTTGATGTCGAACGTGGGGCCCTGCCAGGGACCGGTGTACCACTCGGCGCTCTTCGCCCAGGTGTTGTCGGCCTTGCTCAGCATGACCGTCATGTGGAACTCGAGGTCCTTGAGCTTGGCCAGGTCGGCGTCCTCCTTGGGCAGCTTGGTCCCGTTGCCGACGGAGATCATGCCGATGTCGTCACGCCCGTCGCCGTTGAAGTCGGCGCAGAACATGGCCAGGCGCTTGCCCGATGCCGGAACCTGGATGGCACCGTCGGGTTGATCCTTGGCGTTGGAGTCGACGTTGAACGAGGATCCGATGCCGGAGACCTGCACCACGTCGACCCGCCCGTCGGCGTCCAGGTCCCCGAGCAGGTTGCCGAACTTGAGACCCTCGGTGGTGCCGGACTCGAACCCCTTGCCGGTGGAGGCGAAGAGGGTCGCGGCATTGCCGTCCCAGTTGTAGTTGACGTCACCGAACGGCGCACCGAGGACCAGGTCGCCCAGCCGGTCCCCGTCGATGTCACCAGTCACCGCCGGCTTCGGCTTCGCAGGGGTGTTCTCCGTCGTCGCGAGGGTGACACCCACCGCGGTGCCGCCCGCAACGAGGACCGCGAGGGCCGCCGCGCTGGCGATCCACCACGTGGCCTTGGCACGTTTGAGGGTGACGGTGGCTCCGGACGCGAAGCCCATCTGTCGCCCGGCCATCGCGGCGAAACGGTCCCTGACCCGAACCGCCTCGTTCGTACGCTGGGCAGGATCCTTGACGAGCAGACCGCGCTCGCCGGAGAGCAGGTCGTTGGCCTGCAGGGTGAAGTCACCGCGGCCCGGCAGCGTCGGGATCGGCTGTGACCCGTGGGCCATCGCGGTCTCGACGTCGTTCGCCCCGGTGAAGGGAACGGTGCCGGTGACGAGCTCGTAGAACAGGCAGCCCAGCGAGTAGAGGTCGCTCGCCGGAGTCGCCGGCGCACCCATCGCGCGCTCGGGCGCCAGATAGTTCCACGCACCGGAGTGGATCCCGGGCCTGGCGGTCGCGGAGTCATCAGCGCGCGCCGCGGCGAAGTCGGACAGGTAGGCGTACGGCGGACTGTTGCCGTCGCGGAGCAGGATGTTCGACGGTTTCACGTCGCCGTGCACGACACCGACCTCGGGCGAATGGATCGCTGCCAGACCGTCGGCGATCTGGGCGCAGATGTCGGCGGCCAGCGGGCCGGGGAGACGGCCACGGGCCTTCAGCAGCGAGCCGAGGTCGCCGCCGTCGGCGAACTGGGAGACCAGGTAGGGGGCACCGTCGTGGGTCCGGCCGTTGGTGTAGACGCCCATGATGTGGGGCGAGTCCAGCTTGGCCATCAGCGTGGCCTGCTTGTCGAACCGGGACACGAACTCTGGGTCCCGGGCGCCGCGCCCGAGGAGCACCTTGAGAGCGACCGCTCGGTTGAGCCGGGTGTCGGTGGCCCTGTAGACGACCGCCATCTCGTTGGACGCCACCTGCTGCTCGAGCCGGTAGGGCCCGATCATGCCGGGGGCGTCCGCCTTCAGCACGGTCGCCGGTAGCGGGGTCTGCACAGGCGGGGGCGGAGGCGGCGGAGTCTGCGCCGCCGCCGGCTGCTGGGCGGGAGGGGGAGGCGGTGGTGTCGGCGCGGGAGCCGGCGGGGGCGGCGGCGTACCGGAAGGTCCGCCGGGCCGGGCGACCCGTGGCCTGATCGTGGTCTTGTCAGGGTCGTCGACCGGGGGACGCTCGAACGAGGGCTGCGGCCCGCGCGGTGCGTTGTCAGGATTTCCGGCGGAATCGCTCATCCGAGGGTTCCTCCCATCAGGTTGTAGCGGCGGACATCGTCGGGCGACTTCTTCCACGTCGCCATCATGTGACCGGGAAACGTCCCGGTCTTCGAGGCCAGCGCCACGTAGAAGGCGTAGGGGCTCTCGCTGGTGTCCTGCGTAGCCGCGACGATGTCGGTGCGTCCGTCGCCGTTGACGTCGGCGACGGTCACGGGATACCTGCTGGTGGTCTTGAGGGTGTTGCGGGGCTTGGGCAGCTTCCCGCGGTTGGCGATCGAGAACTGGGTCAGGTCCTCGCTGAACGTGCCGACGGTGATCGACTGGCCCTCACCACGACCGGACTCCGCGGCGATGATCTCGTCGCGACCGTCGCCGTTGACGTCACCGGCGAGGAACGAGCTGATCGACTGATGCTTGAACTCGAACGGCTTCGCAGCAGCGGCGGTCGTTCCCTCTCCCTGGTAGAGGTCCAGGCTGGAGGTTCCGGACGTGAGGGTCATGTCCTCCGGGCTGCCTTCGACCCGGTTCAGGACGGCCAGATCGGCCTTCTCGTCGCCGGTGAACTCGCCCACCGCGATCTGCTCCACCGGTACGGCCGGATAGGACGCGAAGAGCGTCGGCTCCTCGAACCCCGACCCGGTTCCTCGGTAGACCCAGATCGAGCCGTCCCCGGCCCTTCTCCCCTGCCTGTCGAGGTCGGGGTCCGGGTTGCCGAAGTGCGTACTCATGAACAGATCGGCGACACCGTCACCGTCGAAGTCGTCGGTGCCGAGGTCGTAGTAGAAGTTCGAGCCCGCCATCTTCTTGCCCTGCTCGACGACGCCCGCGGGAGCCTTGAGGGATCCCTCCAGGTCCCCGTGGAACTCGAAGCCCTTCTCGCTCCGCACGAGCGTGACGAGCGTGTTCTTCCCATCGCCGGTGAAGTCACCGCAGAGCGGAAATACCTCGCCCCCGTCGTTGTCGGCCGGAAGCGCAGGGTCGTTGTAGGTGACCGGCTTCGACGGGGTCAACGTGCGGCCGTCCGACGTCCAGGTGACGACATCCACCCCCTCGCCGTCGGGGTTCTGGACGTTGGTGATCACGTCCCCGAACTTGTCCCCGTTCACATCCGCGTACGCAGCCCCCTTCACGGTCGGCACGATGGGCTCGGGCCCGTGCTCGACCCAGGGCTGGGTGATCGCCAGGGCACCGCCGACCCCGAGGGCAGCCACCCCGACCATCGCCGCCCCGACCCGGAGCGGAGTGATCTTGGACGGCCGCTGCGCCTCCTCGATCAGGATGGCTTCGCTCTCGGAAGGCGCCCGCACGGCCGCGACCGGGATCGGCGCCGGGTTGGGGTCGGTCATCGACGGCGCGGGCACCAGCTGAGCGGGCGCGGTGATCTCGCGCAGCTTCAGCAGGTCGTCCTTGAAGACGGCGGCGCTCTGGTAGCGGCTCCGGCGGTCCTTCGCCATCGAGAGCTGCAGGATCCGGTTGGCCGCCTTGGTCCAGTCGTCGGAGCCGACGAACTGCGGGATCGGCGCGTTCTGGTGGGCCATCGCCACCTGCACCGCCGCACCCGAGTAGGGGATCTTGCCGGTCAGCGTGAACCACAGCATGCAGCCGGCCGCGTAGATGTCTCGTGACGGCTCCGGCGAGATCGGCCGGCCCTGCGCGTCATGCTCGTCGCGGATGTATTCGGGCGCCAGGTAGTTCCACGTGCCGGTGATCCCGCCGGCGGGCGAGTCGGAGGACGAGGTCGCGATCCCGAAGTCGCACAGGAACGCGAACGGGTCCAGCGGGCTCGCCGGGTTGCGTACGAGCACGTTCGACGGCTTGACGTCCTGGTGGATGATCCCCGCCTGGTGGGCGTCGTGCAGCGCCCCCGCCACCTGGGCGTTCACCAGGCACGCCAGGTGCGGCGCCAACGGTCCGTTGCCGCGTACGAGTCCGGTCACATCACCGCCCTTGATGAACTGGGTGACGATGAACGGGCTGCCCTGCTGCTCACCGATGTCGTAGATCGCGATGATGTGGGGCGACCTGATCTGCGCCAGGGTCTGCCCCTCGCGGATGAACATGTCGATGAACTGCCGGTCGGCCAGGTGGGCATGCACCATCTTGAGGGCGACCTGCCGTTCGAGCTTGGTGTCGAAGGCGTCATAGACCACGCCCATTCCACCCTCGCCAAGAATGCGATCCAGGCGGTAGTGGCCGAACACTGCCCCGGGATGAAGCGTCGTCATGCCCGCACCCTATTCAAGGGTGGCGGAACCCAACCACTCCAATGCGCTAAAAGTCGCCTACTTCTTCGTCGGCGACCACTCGACGATGGTCGAGACGAGCGGTGCGACCTGTCCGGAGCGAGGACGTACGCTGTCGACCTTCTTGTCGATCACGGTCACCGTCGGGTTCATCACGATCGGTACGACGATCGAGTCCCGCACCAGCGTCTTCTCGATCTGGACTCGTACGTCGCGGGCCTCGTAGGGATCCGCGGTGCGGGCCAGCTCGCCGATGAGGCGGTCACGCTCGCGGTCGCCGCCGCCGGTCGCGTTCTGGCTGCCCTTGCCACCCCACTGTGCCGAGATCTCCGCCGGCGTCTGCGGGACCGGGATCCGGGCGAGCACGGCGTCCCACCTGTTGCCGGAGAGCACCTTGTCGGCCGAGGACACGCCACAGTCGGTGGTGCCCCAGCCCTCGTCGTCGACGACGTTCGCGATGGTGTCGTAGGCGCCTGCGGCGAACGCGCTCGACTTGTCGTAGGAGATGCACACCTTGGCACCGCGCGGGGCCGTCGCGTCCTCCGAGGCCTTGAACTTCGTGGAGAACCCGGAGTCCTCGGTCGCGATCTGGTAGCCCTCACCACCCGGCGGGAACAGCACGACGTCGGTGGCCTCGTACGCCTCGGCCCACTCGCCCGCGCCGCCCTCGGCGATGTCGCCGCGGGGTACGGCCCGCAGATAGGCCGTGCGGGTGTCCTTGCGCTTGAACAGGCCACGGTCGGTGCGGAGGATCAGCGCCCACATGGTGCCGTCGTTGGCGTTCGCGACGCCGTAGTCGCGGCGTTCGAGGTCGCGCACCTGCTTCCGGTTGGCCTTGGTCGGGGTGACCTGGACGACGTCGACCTTCTCCCCCAGGCTGTCCAGCGCGTCGGCGCCGGCCGGGGTGAGGCGTACCTGCTCGTAGGTCGGCCTGGCCTCGCCCGCGTATTCCGGGTTGGCCTCCAGGTCGACCTCCTGGCCGCCCTCGCCGGCCGAGATCTTCGAGACGCGGTAGGGCCCGCTGGAGAGCAGCGCCTCCTCAGAGGCCTTGCCGTTCTCGGCGACCGCGAAGGACGAGCTCCACGCCTCCGCGATCTTGGTGAGCTTCGCGGTGTCGGACTCCTCGATCGCGGTCTCGACGACCTCCTTGGCCTCGATCGGGTCCTCGATCTTCAGCGCCTTCTGCCCGACGACGTGCGCCGGCACGGCGACGTCCAGGGCCGTACGCCAGTCGACCACCGGCACCACGAGCGGGACCTCGATGGCGCGTGCGCCCTCGTCGACCTCAGGGATGTAGGCGCTCTTGGTCAGCCCGGTCGGCACCCCGCCGAACTCGACCCCGCCATCCGGGCTCCCCTCCTTCGGGGTGCGGAAGTAGCCCGACGATGCCGCCCAGGCGAGCATGAGGTCGGCCGTGTCGATCGGCACGCCGTCGGACCAGGACGGCTCGGCCAGGTCGTAGCGCACCCGGGCCTGCTCGCCGCCCTCCATGGTGACCTCGCCGAAGGTCTCGTCCATCTCGACGGTGTCGTTGACCAGCGTGCCGAAGGCTCCACGGGTCAGCGAGGCGATGTCGAGGTTTCCATCGGTCACGCTCGCCGCGCTCGCCGGGTTGGTGCTCGTCAACGTCTCCGTCCACGCGACGGCGACCTGAGACCCTTCCTCCACCGAGGCCGGGAGATCACCCGAGCAAGCGGTTGCAACTAGCGCCAGACTGGCAACGGAAACGACTCCCGCTCGACGACGTGCCCCAGGATGCACCTTCAAGTCCCCTCTCCGAGACAACGGACGCCCCAGATCCTAACGAGCCTCGGCGGAGACCTGCTACCGACGTAGCCGGTCTCCGCCGACGGGCTGTCCTCACCTCATGAGGCGGGGATCTCCACCTGCTCCGTGAATTCGGCGATGGTCTTGTCCGAGCCGATCACCTTTGCGCCGTCGCGCTCGTACTCGACGAGGTACGTGTCGGCCTTCTCCTCCACCTGGAAGGCGATCCAGCCGGTGTGCTCGCCGCCGTCGCGCCGCTGCACGTCCTCGAGCGGCGTACGCTTCGCGGCGGTCAGCTCCTCGGTCATCAGGCGGGTGTCCGAGCCCTCGAAGTCGGCGCCCTGGTCCCAGGAGATCTCGAAGTTCCCCTCCGAGATGCGGCCGCCGTACTCCGTGCCGGGCTTGATCTTCACCTGCAGCAGCACGACCTCGCCACCCTCGGCGATGAGGTCGGCCTCCTGCGTCGACGGGAAGTCACGGACGGCCGAGACGACCTCGATCGTGTCGCCCATGTCGGGGTCCTTGATCGTCTTCCCGATCTTGACCTCCTTCTCCTCACCCGCCGGTGCTGCGGACGGAGACTCGGAGGCCGGCGCGCTGGACTCGACCGCCGCGTCAGCGTCCGAGTCGGCCTCCTCGGAGCCGCACCCGGTCAACGCGAGCGCGAGGCCGAGGCTGAGGCCGACGGCGGCCAGTCGGCAGGTTCGGACGGTGGTGTTGCGCATGAGAAATCCCTTTCAACAGTGAACGTTCCCGAGAACGAAAGGCGGGGCAGGTGCCGAGCGAAGGAGCGAGGCGCCTAGGCCCGCGGGCAGCGTACCTGAGGCGAACGGCAGTGCTCGGGGCGAGTGCTCACGGAGATCAGGCTCGAAGCCCTGTGACTATCAGCACCGCGCCGAGGCCGAAGAGAGCGAGCGCAAAGACCAACAGGACGTACAGCCACACCATGGACGACGCTTCGCTGACGCCCTCCCTCTCCGGGTCGTACATCACCGCGATGCGTGAGTTCCGTTTCGGCGCTCGGAGCCAGGGCGTGTCAGTCCCAGATCGTTCTTGCCCTGACGAATCGACGAATCGATAGTGCACGGTGGTGGACGTCTCACCATTGTTCCGTCGCTTCGTCTTGACCGACGTGACCGTAGCTTCGGTGTGCGTCCAGGTACGCCGACGCATCCACGTACGGACCGTCATGATGAGCGCGATCGGAAGGATGAGTGCCAGGCAGACACCCGTCCCCATCAGGTTCAACGAACCCATGGCGACTCCTGCGCTTGCCTACTCACCCTGCTTAGCCACCCACTCCGGGTTGACGGCCAGAGCCGTCACAGACGCGTCCTTGGTCGGGAAGTCGACGTCCTCCACATCGATCTCCAAGGCGATCGAAGGCTTGCCGGTCGCGAGGTCCGTGCGTACGAGGCTCAGCGCTGTCAGCTCGGTCCACACGCGGTCGCTCCGGCGCTTGGTGAACCGCTTGTGCAGGTCGGTCTCGTTGGTCATCGTGTACGCGGCGTCGGAGGAGTAGGTGAGCACCTCCGCATCGAGCCCGATGTATCCCTCCACCCAACCGACCTCGCGCGCCTGAACCGGTGCTTCCGCGCTGGTCGGAAGCGGAGCGCTCCACATCGTGTTCTCGACGACCCAGACGAGCTGGCCGTCCGCGATCGTCACCGCCGAGGGTGCACCGATCTGCGAGGAGGCCTCCTTCGGATAGACGATCTCGTGGTCAACAGCAGCCTCATCCGCCGACGTCCCCTTCGCAGTGGTCCAGGTGCGGAAGAAGTGCTGGTCGTCGTCGTTCTCCCACCCTTCGTAGACGATGCCGTCGGCACAGGGCGACGTGCTGCCCGGGCTGGTGGGCTCCAAGGTGCTCAGGATGTCCGTACCGTCATGCGGATAGGCCGAGGTCAACGCCGCAAGGTCCCATTGGTCCTCCGGGATCGACTCGCTGTCCTCCTCGAAGGCCTTGGTGCTGGTGCCCCTCCCCGGCGCGAACACACGCTCACCGCACACCGCGGCCGTCGTCGTCTGACCATACGGAGTAACCCGGGTGGTCGCCTTGCCACTGTCCCCGTCGATGTAGGTCACGAACGGATCCTCGGACGAATCCGCGGGGCTGAACCCGACCAACGTCCCCTGACCGACCTGCACGCGGTACCACTCATGCATCGTCTCGAGGGACTTGTCATCGCTCGTGCGCTTGTTGTCGGTGAGCCCCGACTTGTCGATCACGTAGTCGTGCGCCGTGTCGGACGTCGTGATCCCGTGCTCCGTCCAGGAGATCCCAGCGCCTTCGACCTCCTCGAGCTCGATCGCCCGAGTCTTCCCCTCCGGCGAGACCAGCACGAGGTAGCTGGAGTCCTCCCCGCCCTCCGTCACCCGAAACGCCACCACCGCGTCTTCGATCGCGAAGTCCTTCGGCGGCGGGCCAACACTGCAACCAGAGACCAAGGCAGCCGTCGCCACCGTCATCGCCGCGATTCCCCGAGCCACCGCTCACACTCCGTCATCAATAGATAGGTACGACGCGGACAGGCTAGCGATCGCCGGCCCCGACCTCTCGCCGACATCGCTGAACGCCGCAGAGGGTGTAGGGGTCCTCGACCTCGGGCAAGTGGAGCAAATGAGCTTGGGTTCTGTCGCCCTGCTGATCGGCATCGCGATGCTGACCCTCCCGGCATGGCTGACGATTCATCTCGTACGCCGCCAGCGACGCCTGGCCACCTGGACGCGTACGCAGGCAACGATCCGCCACGTCTGGAAGAAGAAGCGTCAGTCGTCGGCCACCGGGAACACCTCGTCGGAGACGTCCACCCACGCGCTACGAATACCGTGACGCTGCCGGGATCCAGCACATCGGTGAGGTGGAGCACCTGGCAGACCCGAAGGCCGGCGACGTCGTCGAGCCCATCTAATTCCGGCCCGTTCGCCTATCTTTCGAGGTCCCTCTTTCTCGCAAGCAACGTCGTCCATAAGAGGATCCCCGCGATGCCAGCCATCGCGAACCACACCTCCGCAAAGACGGCCACGACCGCGACATCGCGCTCCGCTATACCTCGCAATCCCAGGACAGCACGCACAAGGGCCGCGCACGACAGGATCAACAATGACATTCTCTTCATCGCGGCATGGCGCCCGACCACGACCGACGGCCTTTCGTCAGAAAGTTGCGCGATCAAACCAGCAGAGAGCAACAGGTAGACGGCAAAGACAACACCATAGAGTGGAATGGACCCCTCAGGTTCTTCGAACCCCGAACTCATTGGAACAACGGTCACCAAGAAGGTCCGCGGCGACACCAGGTGAATGAGGCCGAATACGAGACACCAGGCCGACAAACTCAACCCGATCACACGCTGAAGCTTCGGGAGATCTCGGGTCACAAACTCGTCCACATTCCACTGGGCCGGCGTCACGCTGTCGACGTCATCGATCAGTCACGGGAATCGCGACACGAAGTTTACAATACCGGAGAAGTCCAGCGAAGCGTGGAGACACAAATATCAAGAGCAGTCTTCCACGTGACGAAGTTGCGGTCGTCCGCAGAAGTCTCGGGATCACGAACAATGGTCGCGCTCAACTGAAGCCCCCGCCGGCGGTTCGACCCAGGGATAGGCGTGACATACACGATCGTTGTCACATCGAGCGGACCACCGTCGACCGTTTTGGTCGACTCTCGCTCAAAGCGAATGAACCTCTTGTCGCCGAACAACGGTTCGGCCCCATACTCACGAATTGCGTGCGTAACGTACTCATCGAGGCTCTCTCCCGAAGGGGACCTACGGATTGTCGCAACAATGGATCCTGGAAGGTAAGCACCCGATTCCGATTCCTTCGTCGCCGCGAAGTACGCTACGACGCTCTGCTCCTTCATGTTGGCGAACGCCTGATCCAGTTGCACACGCAAGGAGGCATGCAGGTCAGGACGATTCACCGCCATCAGGCGCCTTTTCAGCGACGCATCCAACGACGCTTTGTCAGCATCATCTGGAACGTGACGCTCCCAGCCGTCCGGCAACTTCAGTTCGAATTCTGGATCGCGCGTCGCGCCGAGAGCCTCACGCAGCGAACCCGAGTCACTTCCAGGCACTTGGTATTCCTCTTCAGTTGACCGAAACAAGCGGATGATGGTCGAAGTTATCGAAGTCGTCGTAAGAAACGATCGAGCGTGATCGTAGCGTCTCCAATGCCTTGTGGCGTAGGTCGAGAAGCACCTGAATTTCACGCTCAGACAGTCCCGAAACATCAACCGCCGGAGGCTTCTGCCGAGAATATAGACGGAACTCAGCGACCATCGCCCCAACACTCAGGAGCAACGTGATCAGAGGCGCAACCAGAAAGATGGACCGATTGAATACGGCTGGATCACTGACAGTAACAGCCACCAGTAGTGCCACCGTGGGCACCAGGACAATTACTGAGAATCCAAATAGAGAACGGTCCCATTGGCGGTGCGATGATCGCACCCAAGGAATAAACCGATAAAGAAGCGAAATACAACCCAGCCCACAGCCGACATAGACGCAGACAACAAATCCGACGACCGAGGGATCGTTTGACATCTCGCCACTGTTGCTGCCCGCAATGAATACGACCGCTGCGAAAAGAGGCCCGGCGAGACCAATCACAGCGACGAAGAACAACAGTTTGACGACGAGGCGAACCAGCACAGGCCGACGTGCCCGCCGTTCGGCAGCTTCGAGTTCGATCTGCGCGTAATCAAGGACTACACGGTTCAACTCATCGATACTGAAGCCAGAGAAATTCGGGTGCGTCGTCGCCCACTGAGCGGGACTTGGTGCGGCAGATTTAGGCATTCGACACAGACCCCCACTCGTCCGCCTGATTCCTGCTTACGCCAGCAACAGGATTGGCAACGAAGGCCTCTCCGTCTTCACGCGATACTGCCAATCCTGAAAGCAAACGCGGAATCTCCAGCAACGTAGCCAGATATGCATCTCGGACGCCTGATTCAACGATGAGCATTACGCTCCCGATGGCGTTTGTGAAAGCAAAGATCGAAGTCGAGACATGCACTGGCCACCCGTGGACGACCTCATCGCGCGTGGCGTGACAGTGAATTCCCGGCCCAAGGGACGATCCCGGGTATTCGTCGACCTCGTACCCCAGGCCGCGCCACTCCTCCAGGCCAAGCGCATCCGCATCAGCCACCGCGACGCGAACACGGCACGGTACAGGGACGGACATGGGCCAATGAACCAGCGCCAGGACCATACTGGGATCCGCTAGCAACTCGGCGGTGTCGTTGAGAATCTCCGTGACCTCACGGGCGGCCTCATCCTTGTCCGTTCCAGTCCACAACTCCTCCAGTCGGCTGACCTCGTCGCTCAGCCAACCGTCAGGAGCCACACTTGGCGACTGGACGACAGTCCAACGCTCTCCTGCGTAGACGCCCGAGACTTGCCATGACGTACTCATCTTCGCCTCCACGGTATGCCGCGCCGATCTTCGGCCCGACCTGCAGCCTAATTTAGCCGAACGGGTTGTCGGTGAACGTGTCCAACGTTCCACTGGCAGCTTCAACGGCGCTCTTGTAGGCACCACCGGTCTTGGCCAGCGCACCCTGAACTTCCAATCCGGCGAGAGCGACCTTTCCGTATGAGCCGAGGCGCTCGAAATCAGCAATGTCCATGCCAGTGTGAAGGCTGGTAATGACATCACCGAACTTCTTGAACTCCCAGGCACTATCAAGCCCGCCGGCGACCTTGAATCCGGCCGCAAATTTCTGGCCGAACTTGGCGGTATCGTCCAGAGCACCTACAGCGTCGCCGATCTTTCCGAACTTTCCGAAGGGAATCAGATCCAAAGCCGCCCAAGCCACGTCGTCCCAGCCCCCACCATTTCCGAGGGCTTGCGCGAGTTTACCGATGAAGACGAGTGCCGAAACGATCAATGCGATGGCAGCAATCGGACCTGCCACGAACATGCCGACGACGAACAACACGAATCCGATGAACTCAAGCACAGCGATGATGTCGTCAAGGACTTCCCAGAATCCATCCTTGATCTTGCCCGACATCTCGTGACCGATCCCGCTAACGGCCTCATCGTAGGCGTCCTCCCACGAGTCATAGTAGGCATCCCAGGTTCCCGAAGCGTCGTCCCATTCGCGCTGCGCCTCTTCGCGCGCCTGAGCGTCGGCTTCTTCCTGTTGGGCCTCAGGGCTGCCCTCCTCCGGCTCAGTGCCAGGGAGGCGGGTTGGCGAATCAGGCATCGATTCGAGCTTGGCCCAAGCGTCCTCGCATGCCTCGGTCTGCGACAGAATCAAGGGTTGCCAGTGCTGCAGGTCTTCGCCGTACTTCGCGATCAACGGACCCACCGGCGTGTATAGCTCGGCGGCCTCGTCGAGTTTGTCATAGGAGTCACCGATGACGTCTTGAAGTTTCTCGACCGCTTTGCCGTCCATCTCGCCGTTGGCGAGGTCGTGCTCCGCGATGTCCTTCAACGTGTCATGGCAGTCTTTCATCATCTGGCCGAGGGTCTCCATCCAGTTCCCACGCGAGATGATTCCCGAGGGATTTCCCTCGACCGTCCTGATTTCCCTGCCCCGAGGGGATGGATCCATGGCTTATGCGCTCCTTCGCCGGATCTACATTTCACAAGGTCACCGTCTTTACTCGGTCGAGTCGGACGGCGGTTCCTAACGGAGTTGAATAGACCTATTTCGTCTGAAACTGGAGAGCGGTTTCGCTGTCCCAGTTCTCGAATCCCTCAACGACACCCTTGACATGTTCATGAACGTCTTTGAGGCTGTCCTTGAGGTCGCTTCGCTTATCATCCCAGCGCTCTTCGAAGTCCTGCGCCTTCTCGCGAAGCTCACTCTTGTCGAAGGGATTTCCGATATCCGCTTCTAGTGCCTCTGAATTGTCCGTCGCGTTCTCGAACTCGCCGACGATCGCCTCGAGCTGTGCTGAGATCCGCGCCAACGTTTCGACTTTGATTTTAACGTCCGCCACTGCCCGCTTCCCCTTCCATATGCGGTCAAGCCCGAGTCAGATCTGACACACGGGGCGGGACGAACGAGTCGCTCGTCCCACCCACGAAAGATGTCGATCAGCCGCCGGCGAGCTGGGAGTCCAGGTCCTGGATCGCCGTGGCCATGTCACGCAGAGCCTGAGCCATGTCCTCGACACCAGCAATGGCGTCCTTCAGACCCGTGGTCATCTCCGAGTAGCCGTCCTGGAACTTGCCCGACGCCTTCTCCGTCTTGAACCCGTCCTGAACCAGCTCATCCACGTAGCCCTGGCACTCGTCCAGCGCCGACTCGATCGTGTCCTTGCCCTGGTCGAGCTTGTCGGCAGTGCCGGTCATCTCGTCGTAGGTTGCCCCGAAGTCACTCATCGATCATTGCCTTCCCGCGATTTCCATTGCACGACACCCGTTGCGGGGCCGTTCGTCACCATCACTCACGCGTCACACGGTCGTGAAGCGTGAACCCGACGAGCCGATGCCGTCATCGCGGACGCGGTCCGAGATCAGGGCGATCGACGTAGTCACGGTAGTCCTACCCGCTACGTCGAGTTCTAAACATCTTCGAAAGTAAAGTTCTGCTGGCCCCGTGAAGAGGTCGTAGCAGGGCACCAGCGGGAGTCGACACACCGCGGCGCCTGACCGACGCCCGAGATGGATAGGTGATGGGCCCGCAGATGCTGGCCCATCACCTTGACCAACGCTGTGACTCAGCCGCCGGCGAGCTGCGAGTCCAGGTCCTGGATCGCCGTGGCCATGTCGCGCAGAGCCTGAGCCATGTCCTCGACGCCGGCAATGGCGTCCTTGAGGCCCGTGGTCATCTCCGTGTAGCCGTCCTGGAACTTACCGGACGCCTTCTCCGTCTTGAACCCGTCCTGAACAAGCTCATCAACGTAGCCCTGGCACTCGTCCAGCGCGGACTCGATCGTGTCCTTGCCCTGGTCGAGCTTGTCGGCGGTGCCGGTCATCTCGTCGTATGTTGCCCCGAAGTCACTCATCGATCATTGCCTTTCCCGCGATTTCATTACACGGTGCCCCATTGGGCAGCCGCTGGTCACCGTAGGCCACGCTTCACAAACTTGTGAAGCGCAATAACGGATTCGTTGTCGTCTTCATACACAGTTCTCGTTCCCGCCCGCCAGCAGCATCCGCAGGGTCACCGATGAGACCGTCGCGACCCGACCGAGATATCCCGCAAAGCACACAAGAACACGGGATAAGGGCGACCAGAACCAGCCGCTCACCTTACCTACGCAACCGCACATCGATCGCGCGACAGGCCAATGTGTCGCGTCCCGAGTCAGGGAGCTGGGTGCCCTCAGAACTCGGGGAGTTCGTCCGGGTCATCCCAGGGGGACTCGGAGCCGTCATCACGAACGAAGTGGGAGGTCACTGCGGTCGCCGGAGCGGTGACGGTTCCGTCCAACGTGCCCTGAATGCCGGTGAGGTACTTCTCCGCGATCTTTCCGTTGAAGACACCGTCGAGCAGGGCACTCGGTCCGCCCGGGATGTTCTGGACAAAGACGTTGACCGACGACCCCGACCCGTTCTGGTGGACTCGAAGCATGATGACCTTCGGCCACGACAGGGCCTTGGTCTTCTGCCTGATGATCAAGGCCTGGCCCTCATTGTGCACGGCCCTGATCTCGTACTTCTTCTCGTGCTGCGCAACCCCGAGAGCAGCCTGGAAGGCCGCCTCTGGGGTGACGTCGAGGTCAGCACTTCTCGCTCGTTCCGATCCCACGTGAACCCTTTGCTACATAGATGGATGAAAGCCGTGAGGTTAGACGCGACCCTGAGCATCGAACTTGTGCCACGTTCCGACGCGCATTCGCTGCATCCGGTGACGCTGGTCCGCGGTCAGTTCTACGATCCCGCGCTCGCTGAGCACGTCGAGAACTTCCTCGCGCGCGGCACTGTAGCGCCGCTGCGCACGATCGCTCTTCGGCACTCCTGCACGATGCTCCGACTTCGACACGAGCTGGAGGATCGTCAGGGCGAGACCGAGTACGCCGGCGACCAACGCCGACCACTCGAGCCAGTCCCCGGGAAGATCGCCGTCGTAGGACTTCCCGACGACGAAGGTGACCACGACCGACACCGTCGCCACAAGACCGGAAACGATCGCGATCATCGACCGGGAACGTGTCTGCCACCACATGCTGAGCCAGGTCGCCGAGACGACGATCGAGATGATGAACAGGAAGGTCGCGATCAGCGTCAGATCATCCTGGGTGGAAGCGTCCTCCGTCGTGGTTGCCCAGGCGACCAGACCGGCCGCGAGCGCCGGCGCCAGCAGGAACGCACCGAGCGCCATCATCATCGCAACCATGATCACGCCGAGGAGCCAGTTCGGTCCACCGTCGTCTCCGCTCGGGGTGAGCCGCTCCGAGATGATCTGCTCCTCGAGGTCACCCCACTTGATCGGGGTGGCGACGTTGGCCGACCGTGCCCACTCATGTGCCGACGGGCCCTTGTCAAAGGACAGCAAGTTCAGGCCTTCCACAATCGATTAGGAATCAGTCCCGGTTCACGCGCTACCGCGGTTCCACCGAAGCGTAGCGACGCATGCGTCGAGGACCGCCCGGGTCGCGACCAAAGCGGGTGCGTCAGGTTCGACGTCCGGCGTACGCGCGAAGGCTGCCACCAGCTGCAGCGCCCTACGCCGTTGGGTGCCGGGGATCGGGGTGAAGTAGATCAGGGAGTGGTTGATGATCGACTCGCCATCGAGGTCGATCGTGCGCTCCCGCTCGAATCGCAGGGTGCGCGGGTCGCCGAACAACGGCTTCGCGCCGTACTTCTGGATGGCGTTGTGGGCCATCTTGTCCAATGACTGACCGGGCTCGCCCGTGCGGATCGAGGCGTTGATCGAGGCCGGCAGGACGATGGCGTCGTCCGGCTGCTCGCCTGCCGGCGCGAAGAAGGCGAAGACGTCGTTCTTCCGCATCCCGTCGAACGCCTTGTCGAACATGGCCTTCGCCTCGACGAACAGGTCCGGGCGGTGAGCCTCCATGAACCGCTTCTTCATCCCATTGAGGAGCTCATCGTGTCCACCATCGATGTCGAAACGAGCCCACCCTCGCGGGAGGTCGATCTCGAAGTCCACGGTCTTACGCACGCCAAGTTGCTCACGCAGGTTCACAGCGTCGCCCCATCCGTCGCGATCGGCCAAGACTCGTCCACCGGCACTCCGGGCAGAGGAACCGACTTGAACACGTTCCCGTCCTCGCGGACCATCCGAAGTATGTCCTTGAGCGCCACCAGCCCGCGAACGACCGAGGTCGTCAACTGCGGAATGCACTCGTCCACGCCGACCAGCAGGAGGGCCTCGCCATCGCTGAACGCGAAGTTCACCGACTCGATGACGACCGATCCACCCTCGAAGTTCAGCTCCTTGCGCGAGGACAGCTGAGCGCCAGGTCCGATGTGATCGGCGTCGGCCGCGTGCACGACGCCGTCCCATTGGGACATGTCCGGGACCGACTCGCTCTCGACCACATGGAGGTGGCACATCACCGCAGCCGCCGACATGACCGGCCACACCTGGAACAGGGCGTACGCCTCAGAGGTCTTACGCTCGTCGAGGGCCATCTGCAGCAGCCCGCGGATGTCTTCGATCGTCGTCGCCTCGCCATCCCAACGCGGCGTACCGACCAGCTCATCGAGCATGCTCGAAGTCTCGTCGACCCACCGTTCACACTGAGCGGGCGTCAACCCTTCAGGAACAGGGAGCCAACCTGGAACATCCAGGTCGTCAACCAGCTCTACTGCCCACTTCGCCACTCTGCACCTCAGACGTTTGTTGCGCTTGAACCGAACCTAGAAACCAAGCCAGGCAGGCATGCCCGGGACCTTGATCTCAGGGATGTCGATCGGGATGGGGTCGAAGTGATCCGTCCCCTGCGTGAGCTTTCCGGCATTGCCGAGGGTGCCGAGCGTCGCACCGAAGCGGGCAACCCCGAACTCGATCTTCGTCATGCCCCGGAACGCGCCCAGACCACCCTTGAGCGCATCGAGGTTGCCCATGTACATCTTCAGGTTGTCGGTCCGGAAGGCCTTGAAGGGCTTACCGATCACGCCCTCGAGAACCTCCGCGCCGCTCTTCACCTTGAAGGCGTCCTTGAGTCGAGCTGCCTTGGTCAGGTCACCGATCGGGCCCTTGCTCATGGCACCCCAGGTCCTGGACAGAGCGGTCATCTTGCCGCCCTTCGCCATATTGGCCAGATGGCCGAGCTTGGAAAGGTTCGACAGCTTCCCGATCGGAATGATGGCCAAGGCATCTAGGGCCAACTGACCCAGACTCTGCTGCCCGCAGGCGAACTTGATGGCGGAAACCGCAAAGGCAGCGAGCGCGAGGATGGCGGCCAGCGCACCGAAACCGGTGCAGAAGATCGCGACCACGGCGATGATCAGAGCGGCCCAGGTCAAGACCTCGTAGACCGCGTCGATGAAGTCGCCGTAGTTGTCCCAGAAGCCGTCCTCGATGGATCCGGACAGGCCGTCGGAGATCCCGCTGACGGCTGCGTCGAAGCCGTCCTCCCACACGTCGTACCAGGTGTCGAAGACTTCGGCCTCGGTCTCCCAGTTGTCGTAGGCTTCCTTCTTGGCCTTGTTGTCGGCGGCCTCTTCCTTGTCGGTGTCGCCGATGCCGAGGAAACCGCCGTCGTCCTCGGTCGTGCTGTCGTCCTTGTCGCCGGGCAGGGCGTCGTAGATGTCCCAGAGGTCGCTGCACGAGTTCGCGGTGCGGTCGATCAGCGGTTTGTAGGTCTCCAGCATCTCGCCGTAGGTGACGAGCACCGGACCAACAGGCTTGTAGAGGTCGGCCGCTTCTTCGAGGACCTTGTAGGAGTCACCGATGGTCTCCTGAAGCTTCTCGATGGCCTTACCCTGCTGCTCGCCGCCGGCGAAGGTGTTCTCCTTGATGTCGCGCAGCGTGTCAGCCGAGGCATCCATCATCTTGCCGAGCCGCTCGATCGCGGACCCTCGCGCGATGATCCCTGAGGGCGAACCCTCGACCGACTTGATCTCGCGCCCCTTCGGGGAATCCTGCATGCCACCGAACATGTGGGGGTTGTCCTTTCCGTCAGGAGCGTTTAAAGGCTTGGGGTTCTACTTCTTCTTGGGCTCGAACTGGAGGGCGGTCTCGCTGTCCCACTGCTCGATCCCGTCGATAACGCCCTTGATGTGCTCACTGACCTTCTTCAGGCTGTCTTTGAGGTCGTTGCGCTTGTCGTCCCAGCGCTCCTCGAAGTCACAGGCCTTATCGCGCAGATCGCTGATGTCGAACGGGTCGCCGATGTCAGCCTCGAGATCCTCGGAGCTGTCAGTGGCGTTCTCGAACTCGTCGACGATCGAGTCCAATGACGTCTTGACCTTCTCGAGCTCAGAGATCTTGATCAAGATATCCGCCATGACTGTGCACCTTTCACGTGGTTACTGAGCACGCGGTCGAGTGTGGTCATCGCAGCGCGTGATCGAGAGAAAATGGAGAGATGGTGGGCCAGCAGACGCCAGCCCACCATCTGGCAAGCGTTGTTGATCAGCCGCCGGCGAGCTGGGAGTCCAGGTCCTGGATCGCCGTGGCCATGTCACGCAGAGCCTGAGCCATGTCCTCGACACCAGCAATGGCGTCCTTCAGACCCGTGGTCATCTCCGAGTAGCCGTCCTGGAACTTGCCCGACGCCTTCTCCGTCTTGAACCCGTCCTGAACCAGCTCGTCCACGTAGCCCTGGCACTCGTCCAGCGCCGACTCGATCGTGTCCTTGCCCTGGTCGAGCTTGTCGGCGGTGCCGGTCATCTCGTCGTAGGTTGCCCCGAAGTCACTCATCGATCATTGCCTTTCCGCAATTTTCATTACACGTCACCGCGTTGCGGCGCCGTTCGTCACCATCACTCACGCATCACATGGTCGAGAAGCGTGAACCCGACGAGCCGACACCGTTTTCCCGGGCGTGGTCCGAGATCCAGGCGATCAACGTCGTCGAGGTAGTTCTACCCGCTACGTCCGGTTCTAAACATCTCCGAAGGTAAAGGATTCTGCTCACCTCGGTTAGGAGGTTGCAACAGCGCCAGCGGGAGTCGACACCGCGGCGGCATCTGGCCGAGACGGGTGATGGTGGGCCCCATGAAGCAAGCCCACCATCGTGACCCACGTTGTTGCTCAGCCGCCGGCGAGCTGCGAGTCCAGGTCCTGGATCGCCGTGGCCATGTCACGCAGAGCCTGAGCCATGTCCTCGACACCAGCAATGGCGTCCTTCAGACCCGTGGTCATCTCCGAGTAGCCGTCCTGGAACTTGCCCGACGCCTTCTCCGTCTTGAACCCGTCCTGAACCAGCTCGTCCACGTAGCCCTGGCACTCATCCAGCGCCGACTCGATCGTGTCCTTGCCCTGGTCGAGCTTGTCGGCAGTGCCGGTCATCTCGTCGTATGTTGCGCCGAAGTCACTCATCGATCATTGCCTTTCCCGGGATTTTCATGAGGTGACGCCTCTGAGAACGCCGCTGGCCACCGTAGGCCACCCGTCACAAGGATGTGAAGGGTAAAAACGACCTCGTTGTCAGATTCATGCAGAGTTCTCGGAGTCGCTCGCCAAGGGCATCTGCATGGTCACCATGCGCCCGGCCTGGACGAAGATTCCGCGGCCCGTGGGGAAGTCGGTGCGCTTGAGCTTGCCGAACGGAACCTTGAACAGCGTGTCGCCGTCGTAGGTGTCCGGCTTGAGCACGATGCCCTGGCGGGCTGCCTTCCATTCACCCATCACACCCGAGCCGCCGCCGGCGCGAGTGACGTCGGCGTCGCCGACGAAGAGGTGGTCGGAGTTGTTGATCGCCTGCAGCAGGGCGCGCATCGGACGGTCGGCGGGACCGTCGGCCAGGTGGGTCATGTCCTCGGCGACGATCATGATGCGGCCGGGGAAGGACTCGTCGGCGACGATCTCGGCGAGCTCGGTGACGAGCGCCTTCTCGTCGTCGGGGCGGGTGGCGCTGCGTACCCAAGGTCGGAAGTCGCCGAGCAGGGCGCGACGGCTGCCGAGGTGGAACAGCTTCACCTCGGGGTCGAAGCGTTCGACGGACTCGATGAGCGCCTTGAGTGCGTTCGTCTTACCGGACTGCGGCGGGCCGGTGATGATGAACGAGCCGATCGGGTCGAAGCCACGCGCGGACAGGGTGTCGTCGGAGATACCGAAGACGGGCTGCCCGTTGGCCTGCGCCGGCATGGCGCTGCTGGAGATCTTCGTCGGCAGGGCGCCGATCTCGCCGACCTCGGGAACACCCAGCGCACGCAGCTGCGAGACCAGCTCGTCGAGGGCCTTGGTCTGCTCGGCGACGTTGGTCGTGCCGCCCAGGACAGCGAGCTGCACCTCGGCCTTGTCGACGACGGCGCGCCCGGGCACCGACTGCTCGTTGAGTACGTCCTTGGGTGCTCCGACCAGGACGTACTGGCTCGGGTCGGAGAGCCGCATGACGACACGGCGCGGGATGTTCGCGAAGACCGCGGTCGGCACCGAGCCGCTGCGGTCGGCGGTGATCACCGCGTGGATGCCGAGCGGGCGGCCCTCACCGAGGACCCGCATGAAGGACTGGTAGAACGGCGCGCGACCGGCGGCGATCT
Organism: Nocardioides sp. NPDC059952; assembly: GCF_042730435.1. NCBI lineage: Bacteria > Bacillati > Actinomycetota > Actinomycetes > Propionibacteriales > Nocardioidaceae > Nocardioides > Nocardioides sp. NPDC059952. The sequence goes on from NZ_JBHWLY010000007.1 coordinate 59,286, forward strand.
CCCACTCCTTCTTGAACTCGGGGTAGTTGTCGATCAGGAGCAGGATGCGCGGCATCGACTGGTCGGCGATCTCCCGGTATTCGGTGAGGTTCGCGGCCGCGGCCTTGGAGAACAGCTCGGAGCGGCGGTCCATCTCCCGCTCGAGGGTGCGCATCAGCCGCTGCAGACGCTCGGCGTCGTCGCCGTCGATGATCGAGCCGACGTGCGGGAGGCGCTCGATCGCACCCAGCGCACCGGAGGCGAAGTCGAGGCCGTAGACCTGGACCCGGCCGAGCTCCGGCCGAGCGCCGGCAGCGGTCGCGATCGTCTTCAACAGGGTCGACTTTCCGGAACCGGAGGACCCGAAGATGAGCAGCGACCCGTCGCGGTCGGGAGAGAAGTAGATCGCGTTCTGCTGCTGACGCTCCGGGATGTCGGCGAGACCCAGCAGGATCTGTCCGTCACCCTCCAGCGGCAGGTCGCGCATGTCGACCACGGACGCCAGGTCGTCGAGCCACGGTCGCCGCGGGGTCATCAGACCAGCGGTGGCTGAGGCCTTGATCAGGTTGGCCACGATCCGCTTCTGGTCGTTGGGGCCGAGGTCCTCGTCGTGCGAGTCGCTCTCCGGCGGACGCTCCGGCTCCCACTCCGTGATCGAACCGAACTTGAGCTCGGCCACCTTCACGTCGGCGGTGACGACCTCGTCGTCGCTCGTCCAACCACCCGCGTAGGCCGACTGGAACGGGGTCAGGCGGCCGGGTCCGGTCTTCGCGATGCCGCGCCCCGGCAGGGACGGCGGGAAGGTCCCGGCGATCGGGTCGTCGACGACGTCCTTGGAGTCGCTCTCGTCGGCCATACGCAGCGCGACGCGGAGGTTGGTGTTGGCCCGCAGGTTGTCCTTGATGACACCGGCCGGGCGCTGGGTCGCCATGATCAGGTGGATGCCGAGCGAACGACCTCGCTGGGCGATGTCGACGACGCCGTCGACGAACTCCGGCACCTCACCGGCCAGCGCGGCGAACTCGTCGATGACGAGCACCAGCGCGGGCGGGCACTCCGGGTCCTGTCGCTTCTCCAGCTCGAGGAGGTCCTTGGCCTTCTTCCGGTTGAAGAGGTGCTCGCGGTAGTGCAGCTCGGCCTTGAGGCTGGTCAGTGCACGGCGTACGAGGTGGGGGCTCAGGTCGGTCACCAGACCGACACAGTGCGGCAGCTCGATGCAGTCGGCGAAGGCCGAGCCGCCCTTGTAGTCGACGAAGAGGAACGTCACCCGGTCGGGCGAGTGGGCCGAGGCGATGCCGAGCACCCACGCCTGCAGGAACTCTGACTTACCGGCACCGGTGGTGCCTCCGACGAGGGCGTGCGGACCCTGCGTACGCAGGTCCAGCGTCATCGCGTCCGAGGCTCCCTGGCCGATGATGGCGCGCAGGTTGCCCGCCTTCTTCAGCCGCGGCCGCGGGCGGTCGGAGCGGTCGATGACCGAGTTGTTCTGCCGCCAGCGCTCCACCACGGAGTGCGGGTCCTCGGCCACCTCGTTGCCGACCAACGACAGGAACCCGACCGAGTTGGGCAGGTCGGAGGAGTCGTGGACGACCGTGCTGGCGTCCACCACCGGCGCGAGCCGCTTGGCGAACATCTCCATGTAGGCGTTGGAGACACCCTCCACCGTGACGCCCTCGTGGAGGTCGCCGTTACGGACCAGTCCGACGGTGGCGCGCTCCAGGCCGTTGCTCACGTCCAGGAAGCTGCGGCACACAGCCGGCAGCGCCTCGACGGTGGAGGACATGAAGACGGCATGTACGCCGACATCGGCACCACGCTCGAGGACCTGGACCAGCCGGGCGCGGTCCACCGGAGCGTCGTTGGTGACGAAGACGACGATCGAGACCTGCACCCGGGCGTTGGTCTCCTCCCCGGCGCGGGCGACGTCGGTGCCGTACTGCATCGGGTTCCACTTCTCGGCGAACGGGCCGCGGTGCTCCGCGGTCCGGCCGGCGCGCATGATGTATTCCTCAAGCGCGCTGAGCAGGGCGTTGGCCGTCGGCGCGGAGTCGGCCAGCGGCATGTCCTTGAACCGGTTGGTCTCCGAGGTGGTGTGCGGCAGCCACTTGAGCCACTCGAACTCCTCGACCCAGTCCGGGTCGGCGAAGGCGACGGTGACGACCTCGTTGGGCGCGTGCAGACCGAAGAGCTGCACCGCGAGCCCACGCATCGCGTCGGCGGCCGGACCGGCCGGTCCGGCGACACCCACGGAGCCCACCGCCGGGAGCGACTCGAGCAGCGGTACGTCGTCGACGTACTTGTAGCGCTCCTGGAGGCGGTCGATGCGCTCGATGAAGTCGGGCAGGCCGTTCTGGGTGTCACGCTCGGCGATCGAGTTGCGCGACGGGGCGCGGGTCGTGCCGAGACGTACGGCCAGGAAGTTCCAGTGCTCGGGGCGGCGGGTCCACAGCCGCGGGCCGAGCTGCATCGCCTGCTCGAAGACCTCCGCGACCGGCGGGACCTCCTCGTTGCGGGCGAGCTCCTCCTCCGGCTTGCTGCGGTAGAAGGTCTCCTCCAGCTTCTCGAACTGCCGCTCGAAGAGCTGGATCTCGTGGTCCTGCTTCGCGCCGGCCTGACGGCTCTGGTTGATGAAGTTGCCGACTGCCATCATCGGCGTCATCACGACCAGCAGCAGCGCCCGGGCGCGGCCGGTCATCGCGTAGATCGAGAGCGCCATGATGATCGGCGCGATCAGCACGAACCACGGGAACAGCTTCTTCTGCATCTCGGTCGGCATCCACGGCGGCGGGTGCTCGGTGCCGGGGTAGCGGACGTCGACCCGCGGGCTGCGGTTGAAGAGCAGGCCGCCACCGCGCTCGAGCACCGGGTCCTCGACGGCGGAGAGGAAGTCGGCCGAGAGCTGCATGACCAGCGTGGTGCTGCCGATGACGACGGGCGTGTCCGGCGCCAGACGTACGCGGGAGACCTGGGTGCCGTCGACGACGACGCCGTTGGCCGAGTTGAGGTCGACCAGCTCGACCGAGCGGTCCACCTCGATGCGGGCGTGACGCTTGGAGACCATCGGGTCGGCGAGCACGATCTCGTTCTCGGGCCCACGACCGATGGAGGCGTGACCGGTGACCAGCGGGAACGCTTGACCGCGCACGGGCCCGTCGATCGCTCGCAGCACACCGACGCTCTTGCGCCGTGAGCCGGTCGCCTCGCTATCCGGTCCCAAGTTGACCACCGCAGCGGCGAAGCCCGACCCGATCGGAGCCTCACCGATGGGGATGTCGTGCTGGAGCGGCTCCATCCGCTCCGCGGTCGGCGGGGCGACCGCCAGGGTCAAGACGTCGTGCTCCCCCGCGATGATCGAACGAGCCGGGTCCGCGTCGGCGATGTGCCGAGCGACGTCACCCGCAGTCGCGGTCGAGTCGGCCGTGACGATCACATCCGCAGGCGCGACACCGGGCCGGTGGAGTGTGAGCTTGACCTTCATTCTTCGTTCCCCTCGTCAACGTTCCTCAGAGATCGTGCGGCTGGGGCGGCGGTCACCCGCGACGCACCAGGGCAGAGCGGTCGCCGAAGCGGATCATCGCGCCGACCGGTGCCAGCACCGGCTCCCAGGCGTTCAGCCGTCGGGTGGCACCCTCGTGGGTCACCACGGTGCCGTTGGTCGAGCCTCGGTCGGTGACCTCGACGCCGTCGCCACTGGGGCGCAGGGACAGGTGGGTCTTCGAGACCGACACGTCGATGATCGAGACCGTACGCGCCCCCAGCGTGTTCTCCGTCAGGGCGGGGTCGCGGCCGACCAGCACCAGGCCGGTCACCGGGATCCGCTCGCCGGAGTCGACCTTGAGCATGATGCCCCGCTCGCGCGGCTGCGCCGGAGGCTGCTGGCCGCCGGATGTGGGCAGCGGCGTGGGAGCGGGTGCCGGCGTGGGAGCCGGCGTCGGGGTGGGCGCGGGCGTGGGAGCCGGCGCTGGGGTCGGCGCCGGGGGCGGGGTCGGGTAGGGCGTAGGCGTCGGGGTCGGAGGCGGCGGGGGAACTGTCTGGCCCTGGTTGGGCGTCACCGCGCGCGAGGGCGGGATCGACGGGGTCACCGGCTTCGGTGCCACCGGTCCCGACGGCGGGGTCGCGAGCGCGCCACCGGGAGCGGCGCCCGGCTCGTCGTGCCTCGCCTTCGGGCGGGAGACGCCGAGCACGCCGGCGCTGACCCGCCCCGAGGGCCGGTAGCTCCCGGCGTCGTGGTCGTTGGGGGTGGTGAGCGAGGGCAGCGACTTCCGCTGCGCAACGGGCGCGGCCGCGACCGTCTTGCGGGCGATGCGCATCCGCTTCTCGTCGTAGGGGTCGAGACCCTCGCGGACGTCGACCATCCAGGTCTCGGCGACCTTGTCGTGCCAGCCGCGGCTCCGGTTCTCCTTGTCGAACAGCGGCGAGGCGAGGAAGGCGATCGGCGCGATCGGGATGATCCCGGAGCCCCAGAGCACCAGGGCACGGAGGAAGGCGCGGCCGACGCCCGGTCGCTCGAGCGTCTTGACGTTGATCGAGCGGATTCCGGCGAGGGACTTGCCCAGCGTGACCCCGCGGCGGCCGTGGAAGACGATCTGGACGATGACGTAGACCAGGCTCAGCAGCACGGTCGCGCCGCCCGCGATCGCCGCCAGCATGAAGTCGGGGTGGCTCAGGAACCGGGCGAAGCCGAACTTGCCCTGCATCAGCTTCAGCAGCAGCGGGAACGTGAAGACGAGAAAGGGGACCTGCAGGAGCAGGTAGCAGACGATGTCGACGGCGGCCGCGACCGCACGGCGGCCCAGCGGCGCGTCCTTCAGGCCGAGCGAGGCGGCGTAGGCCGGATCCGGCTTCCCGTCGGCGGTGAGACCCTCGATCCGGTCGTCATGTTCGGCGACCTCCCATATCTCCACCGCAAGAACTCCCTCACGCCCGATATCCGAGTCCCGACGTCCGAGAACTGCGGCGCTGACCAACGACGCCAGCAGGTTACCGGAATGTCCCGGCTCGGGCGCGATGGTGTCTGGCAGGATCGAGGTATGTCAACACCCTCCGGGCCATCGGGGAGCCTCGAGCGCATCGTCTTCTCGGACGGCAGCACCGCCGATCTCGTACGCAAGGAGGACGGCTGGGCCATCCAGATCGACGGCGTCGCGCAGTCCCATCTCGGCGAAGACCCGGCGCAGCCGCCGAAGCTCGCCTCGATCCGGTGGATGCTGGCTGCGCTCGGGGACCAGGCACCTCGCAGCGCCGCCCACCTCGGCGGGGCGCTGCTCGCCCTCCCCCGTGCGGTCGCCCACCGGTGGCCCGCGGCCACGCAGACGGTCGTGGAGCTGGAGCCCGCGCTGGTCGAGCTGACCAGGTCACGGTTCCCGCTTCCTCCTGGGATCACCATGGAGACCGCCGAGGCACGCTCGTGGCTCGAGGCTCACCCGGGCTCGGAACATGACGCCATCGTCATCGACGTCTTCGTCGGCAACCGGATCCCGCCCGCCTTCACGTCGCTGGAATGCATCACCGCGGCACGCAGCGCGCTGAGCGAGGAGGGCCGGCTCGTGCTGAACTCCGTCGCCGGCCCCGAGCTGCTCTTCACCCGTCGTGAGCTCGCCACGTTGCGTACGGTCTTCGGGCATGTCGCGATGATCGTGCAGGGGTCTGCGCTCGCGGGAGCGAGGTTCGGCAACGCCACGCTGATCGCCTCGGCGTCCCCGATCGACCACGGCGTGATCCGCGCCTCGCTCACCGGCGACCCGTCGAAGGGCGCCCTGGTGACCGACCTCGACCCGATCATCGACGGAGCAGATCCGATCAGCGATGCCGACCAGCTCTGGTCCCCGGAGCCGAACCTTCCTGACGCGAGCGCCGCGCTGCGGCTCCTCGAGCAGGCCCGCCAGGCGGTCGACACGCTCAGATCCGCCGCGGACTGACCGTCATCGTCTTTGTCTAGCGAGATTCGGCCCTATCGCTCGGCAGATACCGCATCAGGCATCGACAGCCATTTCTTTTACCGAAACCGGCTTGTAACGTTCAAACAACCTGCTCGCGACTTGGGGGCGGGATGCTTGATGCGCAGGACAAACCACGATGCACACCATCTATCCGTTGTAGGGGGGACCTCGATGGAAACACTCACCGCCACCCAGCCTGAGGCAAAGATTGCCGCGAAGCAGCACAGCCTCAAGTTCCGTCACGCCAGTGCCCTGACGAAGCTCATGGACGAGCGCCAGGACCTGCGCGGAGTTCACGTGTTCGCCGACTTCGTCGACGACTCGGTGCGCTGGTCCGCGTGACCAGCAGCTAAATGGGGGGATCCACTGATCCCGTTGCGCGAGGCCCGGCCGATGACGGCCGGGCCTCCGCTTGTTCTCCGGCCCTAGGCGCTGCGGTGGACGATCCGGCCACCGACCGTAGTCAGCACGACCCCGCCGTGGGCGATCGCGGCGAGATCCCCGACCGAGGCGCGGAGCGGGTCGATGTCGAGCACGGCGAGGTCGCCGCGTGATCCCGGAGCGACCGTGGGCTGACCGTCGACCGACGCCGCCAACGCCTCCTGGACGGTGAGTGCCTGCTCCGGGTGCCACGGCTCCTTGCCGTCGCGCGAGCGACCGACGGCGGCAGCGATGGCCAGCCACGGGTCGAGGGGCGCAACCGGAGCATCCGACCCGAGCGCGATCCGCACTCCCTCGTCGAGCATCCAGCGGGTCGCGAAGCAGCGGTCCTCCCGCCCGGGCCAGAGGTTCTCGGTCATCTCGCGGTCGTCGAGGATGTGCGCCGGCTGCACGGATGCGGTGATCCCGAGCCGCGCCATCAGCGGCAGATCCTCGCGTCGTACGAGCTGGGCGTGCTCGATGCTCCCGCGCGCCCCCGTCATCTCGTACGCCGCCAGTGCCTCCGACACCGCCCGGTCACCGATCGCGTGCGTGGCCACCTCGAGGCCGGCGGCGTGCGCCTTCCTCAGGAGCCCGTGCAGCTCGTCCGGTGACTGGTTCGGCGCTCCGCAGCTGTCCGGGTCGTCGGCGTACGGGTCACAGCACCACGCCGTCCGTGTGCCCAGCGAGCCGTCGCTGATGATCTTGAGCGGTCCCATCGTCAGCCGGTCCTCACCCGCGATCAGCGGGTCCCCCGTGCGCCGCCCCTCGGCGATCGCCTCGTCCAGCTGGTCGGCGTACGTCGCGACCCGGACCCGCAGAAGGTCGCAGCCGTAGGCCCACCTCCACCGCCAGTCCTCGAGCCGGACGCCGACCTCGAAGTCGGTCATCCCGACCACGCCGAGAGCGGCGGTCCGGGTCAGCATCCGGCGGTAGGCCGCCGGGGTGCTCCCGCTGGTCTCGAAGAGCTCAGCGACGCGCGGATAGGCCTGGTACCACTCCGTCTCCTGCACCATGTCCTCGCGGCGCGGCAGGCCCACGGCGTCGAGCGCGGCGGTGTTCAGCCAGGCGTGGTGGAAGTCGTGGTTGACCAGGATCGCGGGGATGCCTCCGGTGACCGAGTCGAGCTCGGAGACGGTGCCCCAGCGGTCCCAGGTGCCGGCCGAGTGGCCCATCCCGACGATCGCCTCGCCCGGCTCACCCTGCTCATCGAGGGCGCGCGCGGCCGCGGCGACGCGCGCCAGCGCCTCGGCGGGCGAACGGGTGCCGTGCAGGTCCAGCCTGCTGGCCCGCAGGGTCCACTGAGCGAGGTGGGTGTGGGCGTCCCACAGACCCGGCATGACCCAGCGGCCGCCCGCGTCGTACGCCTCGACACCATCCGGTCGGGACAGGCGCTCTCCGACCGCCGAGACGACACCGTCGACGACGAGCACGTCGACCACCTCGGCGGGCACGTCCGCCCGAGGTGAGAGGGGAACGATGCGTACGTTCCGGAGGAGAAGGTCGGGCATGAGCAGACGATAAGGATTCTGCCCATGCCCGAGCCAATCAGAAACCGGCCGGGCTCAGCGGCGCTTGAAGATTCCCCTGACGAGCTCCCTGGCGGCGGTGCGCGCGGCCTGCTTGAAGGCCGTCGACTTCACCACGGTCTCGATCACCGAGTCGTCGTCGTCCTTCGACCGCGATCGCGAACCCGAGGACTTCTTCGGGGCGGTCTTCTGAGCGGTCTTCTGGGCAGCCTTCTGCGCGGCCTTCTCCTCGGCCTCGGCCTTCGCGGCGGCCGCCGCAGCGTCCGTCTTCGCCTTGAGCTGGTCGGCGGCGGACTCGACGTCGACGGCCGCGGTGTACTTCGCCGCCAGCGGGGAGGCCGCCACGGCAGCCGTCATGGCCGCCGCCTCCGCCGGACCCATCAGCGACTCGGGTGCGCGCAGCCGCGTCCAGGCGACCGGCGTCGGTGCGCCGCGCTCGTTCATGACGGTCACGATCGCCTCGCCGATCCCGAGCGTCTGGATGACCGCCCCGAGGTCGTCGTAGGAGGAGGTCGGGTAGGTGTTGACGCTGGCCTTGAGCGCCTTGGCGTCGTTGGGCGTGGCGACCCGCAGCTGGTGCTGGATGCGCGAGCCGAGCTGACCGAGCACGTCGTCGGGGACGTCGGTCGGCTTCTGGGTGACGAAGAAGACTCCGACGCCCTTGGAGCGGATCAGCCGGACCGTGTTGGTGATCTGGTCGAGGAACGCGTCGGAGGCGTCGTTGAAGAGCAGGTGCGCCTCGTCGAAGAAGAAGACCAGCTTGGGCTTGTCGACGTCACCGACCTCGGGCAGCGCCCGGAACAGCTCGGCGAGCAGCCACATCAGGAAGGTCGAGAAGATCGCCGGCCGGTCCTGCAGGTTGGGCAGCTCAAGCAGCGAGATGATCCCGGCGTCCCCCTCGTTGCGGACGAAGTCCGTGACGGCGAACGCCGGCTCGCCGAAGAACTCGTCCGCGCCCTGGTCGGCGAAGGCGATGAGCGTACGCAGGATCACCCCTGTCGTCGCCGACGAGAGACCGCCCAGGCCCTTGAGATCGGCCTTGCCCTCGTCGGAGACCAGCCACTGCAGCACCGCCCGCAGGTCGTCGAGCCCGACCAGCTTCAGGCCGGCCTTCTCGGCGTAGTGGAAGACGAGACCGAGCGAGGACTCCTGGGTCTCGTTGAGATCCAGGACCTTGGAGAGGAGCGTCGGACCGAAGGCGTCGACCGTGACCCGGACCGGGATGCCGGTGCCCTCGCCGCCCAGCGCGAAGTATTCGACCGGGAACCCGCGCGCCTGCCAGGCCTGCCCGACGGAGGCTGCCCGCGCGGTCAGCTTCTCGCTCGACGCACCCGGCGCGGCCAGACCGGAGAGGTCGCCCTTGATGTCGGCCGCGAACACCGGGACCCCCGCTGCGGAGAGCTGCTCGGCCAGCAGCTGCAGGGTCTTCGTCTTTCCCGTGCCGGTCGCGCCGGCGACCAGCCCATGCCGGTTCAACATCCCCAGTGGAATGCGAATCGGCGTCTCCAACAACGTCTCAGCGTCCGCCATCAGGCCCCCGAGCTCGAGGGCGGAACCCTCGAATTGGTAGCCGGGCCCGACCGCTTCTGAGAGAGCAGCAGCATCCGTCATGGGCCGACTCTATGTTGGGTTTTGCCCCGAGGGCGATACAGTCACGAGGGTGATCTTCAAGCGTGTCGGCGACTCTCGCCCCTACCCTGACCATGGTCTGACGACCAAGGGGTGGGCCGCGCTGCCTCCTCGGACGGTCCGCCTCGACGAGTTGGTGACCACGAAGGACACCCTCCAGCTGGTGGCGCTGCTCAACGAGGACTCGACGTTCTTCGGCGACCTCTTCGCCCACGTCGTGGAGTGGAACGGCGAGCTCTATCTCGAAGACGGGCTCCACCGGGCGCTCCGCGCGGCGCTCCAGCAGCGCAACGTGCTGCACGCCCGCGTGCACAGCCTCGGCTAGGGAGTTCTGAGCGGTTAGGCTCGGCGTCATGCTCGATTCGGCCCTCACGGGACTTCGTACGTTCATCATCCTCGCCATCCTCGCCGCCGCGGTCGCTCTGGCCGGGGCCTGGGGATGGAAGGCGATGACCGCACCCTTCCCGCAGAAGGTCGATGTCGGGCCGTGCGTGGACGCGCCGGTCAAGAAGGGCTCCGAGGTCTACCCGTCGCAGGTGGTCGTGACCGTGCTCAACGCGAGCACGCGGTCCGGGCTGGCCACCCGGGCGATGACGGACCTCGTCGACGCGGGCTTCGTCAAGGGGTCCACCGGCAACGCGCCCAGCGGCACCAAGCTGAGGACCGTCGAGGTGTGGACGCCCGACAAGAACGCTCCCTCCGCCGCACTCGTCGCGAGCTGGCTCGGCGACGCGAAGATCGTCGAGACCAAGTCCGACCGCCCGGGCATCGTGGTCGTCACCGGCGAGAACTTCCCCGAGGTCACCGGCGGCGACAAGACCGTCACCGCCAAGGCGGACGCCACGATCTGCAGCCCACCGGTCGAGTAGGGCGAGCCCAGATCAGCGCAGCCAGCCTGCGAGCCGTCCCTTCCGGCTGACCAGCTCGAGGCGCCGTTCGGCGAGCTCACGCTGGTGGCGGGGTACGACGACCAGGACGACGTCGCGGGAGCGGAGGACCGTGGTGCTCTCCGGAACCATGGTCCGTCCGTCGCGGATCAGCAGCGACACCGACGACCCCGTGGGCAGTCGGAGCTCACTGACCTCGACGCCGTGCAGGCGGGACTCGGGCGGGATCCGGAGCTGGATCAGGTCTGCCGCGATCTGCTCCAGCGGAGCGACGTCGAGGTCGAGCGAGCGCGGGTCGTTGGGGCGGGCGACCCCGAGCACCCGGGCGACCCACGGCAGGGTCGGGCCGGTCAGCAGCGTGTAGACGACGACCATCACGAAGACCAGGTCGAAGAGCTCCTCGGCCCCGTCGACGCCCTCGGCGAGCGGGATGGTGGTGAGCACGACCGGCACCGCGCCGCGCAACCCCGCCCAGGAGACGAAGGCGGTCTCGCGCCACGTCATCCGGGAGACCACGGTGCTGACCAGCACGGAGGCGGGCCGGGCGATGAAGGTCAGGATCAGGCCGGCGACGAGCGCGAGGCCGATCGTCTGGAGGTCGATGCGCCCCGGGGACAGCAGCAGCCCGAGCATCACGAAGAGCCCGATCTGGGCCAGCCAGGCGACACCCTCGGCGAAGGACCTGGTGGCACCGCGGTGCGGGAGCTCGGAGTTGCCGAGAATGAGCGCGGCCACGTAGATCGCCGCGAACCCGGACCCGTGCAGCCACGTCGCTCCGCCGTAGGCCAGGAAGGCCAGCGTCATCACCGCCAGCGGGTAGAGCCCGGAGGAGGGCAGCGCGGCCCTCCGCATCAGCCACGCCCCACCGAAGCCGACGACCAGGCCGACCATGAGGCCCAGCAAGAGCTCGCCCAGCACGATCCCGGCGACGACGACCGGATGCTGCTCGGCGATCGCACCGCTGGCGATCAGCGTCACGATCACCACGGTCGGGGCGTCGTTGAGCCCCGACTCCGCCTCGAGGACACCGGTCAGCCTCTTGGGCAGCGGCACCACCCGCAGCACCGAGAACACCGCAGCCGCGTCGGTCGGCGAGGTCACCGCCCCCAGCAGGAACGCCAGCTGCCAGGGCAGCCCGAGCAGGTAGTGCGCCCCCACCGCGACGATCCCGATCGAGATCACGACCCCGACCGTGGCCAGCATCAGCCCGAGGCCGAAGGCGGGACGTACGTCCTTCCACGATGTCGTCAGACCACCTTCGGCCAGAATCAGCGCCAGCGCTCCGAAGCCGACCGCGTGCGCGAGGGCGGCGTCGTCGAACCGGATCCCGAGCACCGACTCACCGAGCAGGACGCCCATCAGCAGGTAGATCAGCAGCGACGGGAGCCCGGCCTTCGTCGACATCCGCACCGCGAGGATCGCCAGGAGCGTGACCACGGAGCCGACCAGCACGAACAGGTCGAACTGATGGACGTCGAAACTCATGCGCGCCGGGCCCCCCTCCGACCTCTGGGACTGCATCCTAGTGTTTGCTCCTATGGACCGCCTGACTGTCGCCCAACGCGCGAACGTGCCTCCTTTTCACGTGATGGACATGCTCGAACGAGCGGCTCAGCGACAGCGGACGTACGGCGATCTCATCTCGCTCACCTCGGGGCAGCCGTCCACAGGGGCGCCACAGGCGGTCAGCGCCGAGGCGGTGCGGCTGCTGCAGAGCGGTGACCCGCTGGGCTATACGCCGGCGACGGGGATCCTGGAGCTGCGCCAGGCGATCGCGGGGCACCATCGGGCGTGGCACGGGATCGACGTCTCCCCCGACGACGTCGTCGTGACCACGGGCGCGAGCGGCGGCTTCCTGGCGACGTTCCTGGCGGCCTTCGACACCGGGGACCGCGTGGCGATGGCCCGGCCGTCCTACCCCTGCTACCGCAACGTGCTGGCGGCCCTCGGGTGCGAGGTCGTGGAGATCCCGACCGGTGCGGCCGAGCGCTTCCAGCCGACGGTGGAGCAGGTGCGGGAGCTCCACGAACGTGTCGGACTGAAGGGGCTCGTGGTGGCCAGCCCGGCCAACCCGACCGGCACGATGCTGCTGCCCGAGGAGCTGGCCGCGCTGGCTCGCTACTGCGAGGAGGCCGGGATCCAGCTGATCTCGGACGAGATCTACCACGGGCTGACCTACGGTGGCGACAGCAGCCGTGGCCGCAGCGCCTGGGAGACCTCGCGCGACGCCGTCGTGTTCGGCTCGTTCTCGAAGTACTTCTCGATGACCGGCTGGCGCATCGGCTGGCTGCTCGCCCCCGCCCATCTGCGGCGCGCGATCGACGTCCTGGTCGGCAACTTCACCATCTGCCCGCCGACCCTCGCCCAGCATGCCGCGGTGGCGGCCTTCACCCCGGATGCGTACGCCGAGCTCGACGGTCACGTGACCCGCTACGCGAAGAACCGCGGGGTGCTCCTCGACGGCCTCCGCTCGCTCGGGGTCACCGAGATGGCCCCTGCCGACGGCGCGTTCTACGTCTATGCCGACGTCAGCCGCTGGACCGACGACACCATGGCCTGGTGCCACCAGATCCTCGACCGCACGGGCGTCGCGATGGCTCCCGGCGTCGACTTCGACCCGGTCGACGGACACCGCTTCGTACGTCTCTCCTTCGCCGGGTCGGCGACCGAGATCGAGCAGGGCCTAGACCGCCTCTCCACCGTTCTGCGATAGGAAGTCCCCGCTCCGCCTGGCCTTCACTCCCCGAACGGAGTGGCGGCTCCGCCGGGCATCACTGCCCGGTCGTAGTACTCCCGGCACGAGACGATCTTGAGGTCTCGGTCCAGCACCAGGACGGCGACCGAACGACCGCTGAAGGGCTTACCGGTCGCCTTCATCTTTCCGCCACCGAGGTCGTCACCGGAGAAGGTGCCTCGACCGGTCACCTCCACGACCACGAACCCGTCACCGGTGTGGATGTCCTCGACCGACATCACGAAGTCCGGGACGGCTGCCCGCCACAGACGGTGGTGGGTGGCGATCAGGTCGTGTCCTCGGCGACGCACCCCAAAGGTCACGTCGAAGTACTCGCCGTCCTCGGCGTAGAGGTCGACGAAGGCTTCCGGGGTCGGCGAGCTCCAGGCATCGGCCCACTGCCGGGCCACATCGGCCGGGGTGGTGGTCGTACTCATGGCAGACAAAGAGTTCTCCCTGTTCAGTGCGGTCGAGATCCGATCGAGTCTGCTCAGTCAGAACATTCTCCACTAAGACTCGAATTGAGTCGGACTATAGACCACGCCAACTTCGGCCACAATCACCTAAGACTCAAAAAAGGTTCAACTATGCGGACGCACGGACCCATCGGATTCAAAAGGAGTCCTACACTGGCGCCATGAAGCACGACGACCTGCAGGAGCTGTACTGCTCCGTCGCACGCACCTGGTCGGTGATCGGGGAGCGGTGGACGATGATGATCCTGCGCGAGTGCTTCCGCGGCGAACGTCGCTACGACCACTTCCGCTACAAGCTGGGCCTCGGCAGCAACGTGCTCAACGACCGGCTCCGGGTCCTGGTGGACGAGGGCATCCTGGATCGCGTCCAGTACCAGGAACACCCTCCGCGGCACGAGTACCGGATCAGCGACAAGGGCGCCGACCTCTACCCGGTGCTCGTCGCCCTGATGTCCTGGGGGGACAAGTACAAGAACGACGTCCCACCGGTGCGACTGATCCATCGCGCCTGCGGCCACGAAGCCGACCCACGGCTGACCTGCACGCACTGCGCCGAGCCCGTGTCCTGGCGGGAGATGACCGCCGAGTTCGAGCCGGACGCCTGGTAGTGACAGCAGCGCGGACCGGGGAGCGGTCCCGTCAGCAAGTGATGCCCTGAGCCTCTCGAAAGGTATGCAGCGGAAGGCGTACATCCCATGCGGAACTCCGCCAGGGATGTGCGCCTTCGCCTGCATACCTTGATGAGGGAACGCGTACGCCGCTAGAGTCAGACTCAATTCGAGTCTAACTGGGCTCGGTCAGCGCGGCTCACGGAGGTGGCCCAGTGCCCTACTACCAGTTCACGGTCCCGGCCGGCGGTGCGACGTTGCAGCACAAGGCCGAGGTCGCCGCGGCGACGACGAGGGTGCACACCGAGGTCACCGGCGCCTCGGGGGCATACGTCTACTGCTCGTTCGTCGAAGTCCCGCGTGGCAGCCTCTTCGTGGCCGGCAAGGCGATCGACGCGCCCCGGATGGTCGGGTTGATCCGCGCGGGCCGCTCGCAGGAGGTGCGAGCGAAGCTCATCCACGGAATCGCCGACGCGTGGTCCGAAGTCACCGGAGACGCCAAGGAGAGCCTGGCGATCTTCATCGACGAGATCCCCGGCGCCAACGCCCTGGAGAACGGCGCGATCCTGCCAGAGGTCACCGAGGAACCTGGCGCGATCTACTGAACACCGACGGTCGCCGTCCACGACAGGAGGCGATTTCGAGAAAGTTCACGATTTTACGTTTAGAACCGCTCCAACGGGGTAGGACCATCACAGAGACCTGTCCAAGGAGGGATATGTACGGCGACAGCGACGTGATCCGTCGTCGGGTGAGCCGTCTGCGAGAGCAGGCGGACGACATCCGCGCGAGTGCCGACAAGCTGGTGACCCAGGCCGAGGCCGTGCCGTGGCACGGTCGGGCTGCCGAGTCCCTCCGTGGGCGGCTGAAGGAGCGTGCCACCGCGCTGCGGAGCTCGGCCGAGAAGCATGACCGCGCGGCCGACGCCATGGCCAAGCACCTCAAGCAGGTCGACCTGTTCAAGGAGCAGATCGCGGAGGCCGAGGCTCGCGCCGAGGCGCTGATCGCAGAGAACGCGCTCGACGGATTCGAGGCCCCTGAGCCGGGCCACAAGGACTGGCTGGAGGTCACCTTCCGATGACCACGATCGACCTGGGCCCCGCTCCGGCGGCGCCGACCGAGCCGTGGGCAGGGGTGCCCCGCCGCGTCGGCCTGACCCTCCCCGAGCTCACCCACGCCTGCGAGACCATCGGGGCTCCGCTGCCGTTCGAGGTGGCGACGCACCTCGATGACGGGCTCGACGCCCGCCTGGGACAGACCCGCTCGGCAGCCGAGGCCGAGGCCTTGACCCACGCCGTCGCCGGCTTCGGCGAGGGCAGCACCTCGCTGCGGCGCCGCGAGCTCCTCGACGCCGACGGGACCCTCGACGCCGGGATCGCCGGCGCGCTGGGGCTCCTGGCGACCCCGGAGGTGGTCATCGACCTCGATGTCGTCGTCGACGGCCTCCGTGGCCGCGCCTGGCACCGGCAGAAGGGGGAGGCAGCCGCCTCGCTCGCCACCGTGGACGGGCTCGTCTTCGAGCTCTCCTGGTATCCCTCGGCGGCCTGGTCGACCGAGCTCGGCCGCACCGCGACGGTACCGGGTGAAACCGCCCGGCTGACCTCGGCGGTGCCCGAGCAGCTGGAGGTCCCGTTCGCGACCGCTGACGCCGTCTTCGAGGCGCTGCGCACCGGGCGCGGCGACCTGGTGCCGGTGCTGACCGACGGCGACGTGGTCGTCTCGAGGGCCCTCGAGGCACTGTCCACCGAGGCCCACGGTCGGCTGCGCGCCATCGTCGCGACGACCGTCGATCCGGAGAACCCGCTGATCGGCACGGTCTCCTGGACGCTGGTCAACGACGGCTGGCGTTCGATGCGAACGGTGTCGCTCGATGGCGAGCTGACACTGCTGATCACCAGCGTGGAGCCGTCCGAGCTCGCCGCAGACCTTGCCCCTGTTCTCGCGGAGGTGGCCCGATGAGCCCGACTTCGTCCAATGATCCGATCAACCGCCTGGGACCGGTCCCGAGCGGCGCCCCCGACTCGGTGCTTCCGCCCGCGGGTCCGGAGGACAAGTACGCGCAGATCCTCGGCCTGGCCGGTTCCATCGGCGACGCCGGCGCGCAGCTGCGCGAGTGGGCCGAGCTCGGGCCTGCGATCCTGACCGACGACGACGTCACCTCCTCGGCAGAGCTCTCCACGAAGACCTGGGAGCCGGCGGAGGAGGAGATCCGGGCCGCGACCTCCGAGAAGGGCGGCGTCCTCGGGCTCGGTCAGGCGCTCGACGCCGACGCGCTCTCGGTGCGGGCGACCGTGCAGACCTACCGCTGGATCGACGAGCTCCAGGCCGCCGCCCGCAGCACGCTGGGCGCCATCGCGGCCAACGCGCTCGACTACCTCGCCCCCGAGGTCGAGCTCGGCGGGTCGCTGCTGTCCGCCGGTCTGATCGAGACCGACGCGCTCGACCGTGAGGGCGTCACCGCATATCTCGGCGAGCTCGCCCAGGGTCATCCCGAGCTGATGGACCACATCGCCACCGGCGGCGGGCTGCTCGAGTCGCTCGAGCTGCGCTCGCTGCTCACCGCCGACTTCCCGCGCGGCGACGAGGCCGGGGCAGCCACCGCGGGCGCGCTGCGTGCCGCCGGCATCGACGCCTTCACGACCGACGCCGGGCACGCCCTGCGTGACGTCGGCGCGGCGCTGGCCGCCACCGAGGAGGACACCCCGGTCGGCGACGTCACCGCCGCCACCCCGGCCACCATCGAGGAGCTGATCCGCACTCTCGAAGCGACCGAGACCGGCGTCGCGGTCCAGAACACGGCGCCGGGCCGCTACATCGCCTATCTGCCCGGTCCGTACGCTGGCAGCCGACGCCTGAGGCTCGTCTCGGGTGACCTCTCCGACTACATCGCCACCGCGTCACGGACCATCGAGGAGGCGGTCGAGGCCGGCTCGCACGTGATGCTGGTCGGTGCCGCGGCCGGTGGCACCGCGGCGGCCGCGATCGCGGCGACGGCCGGGGCTGCGTACGTCGTGGACCAGGTGGTCACCGTGGGTGCTCCCGGCGCGGCAGCGCCGCGGGTTCCGGAGACCACGCGGGTGTTGTCGCTGGAGGACCGCTCCGACCCGGTCGCGCTCCTCGGTGGCCTCATCAACGCGAGTGTCGGACACCGGTTCACGGTCGTCTACGACGGCACCACGGCGAAGGAGAGCCACTACGTGGCCGGCGGGCGGGCTGCGGACAACGCCGCCCACGGCGAGCTCCGCGACGAGATCGGGCGGATCCGCAGTCTGGGATACCTCGGCTGAGCGGCGGGCTTGCCCCGATGACGTGAGTCGATACGGTGTAGACGCCCTCGGCACCATCCCCGACCTCGCCGGTGCTCGGACACCGGTAGGTCGATCGCGGAGGGCACTCTGACGCCTACCGGATCGGTCCCTGTGAAGTCCATCGTCGTCCACGCCGGCCTGCCCAAGACGGGCACCTCCGCAGTCCAGGCGTTCTTCCACACCAACACGGAGAAGCTCGCCAGAGCTGGCATCTTCTACCCTCGGCACAGCGTCGACAAGAACGGCATCAGCGCCGGGAACGCCGGCTCGCTGATGGAGCGCTCGGGCCATCTCTTCGTGGCTTCGGCTCGGGAGGTGACCAGGACGCTCGGGGAGTTCGAGGCCAGCGGATGCCACACCCTCCTGCTCTCCTCCGAGGCGTTCCTGCCCGAGCTGCCCGGGATCACCGAGCTGCTGCCGCCGCACGCCCGGTTCGTCCTGTACGTCCGCGATCCCCTCGCCTTCCTGGAGTCCGACTACAACCAGCGGGTCAAGCGGCTGGGGCACGTCGATCCGTTCGAGGCGTCCCCTGATGCGTACGGCGGATGGCTGGGTCACCAGCACCTCTACAACGCGCTCGACTCCGAAGCGGTGCGCTCCCGGCTCGTCCTCCGGCCCTACCTCCCCGAGCTCTTCGTCGGCGACAACCTGCTCACCGACCTGCTCCACACCGCCGGGATCGACACCGCCGGGCTCGGCGACCTGTCCTTGAGGCAGGTCAACCTCTCCTACTCGCTGCACGCGCTCGAGATCAAGCGCGCGCTCAACGTCCTCCCGCTCGGGCCGCAGCTGCAGGAACGCCTCGACGTCCACCTCCAGTCCTGCCCCCTCGGGCCGACCAGCTACACGCTGATGCCGCCGGCCGACCACGAGCGGCTCCGGAAGGTCGCCGACGACGAGCTGCGCGCGCTGGCACTGCGGTATGACATCGACTCCCTCGAGCCCATGCGGGAGCTGTTGCGCCGGAAGCCGCAGAAGCCCTTCCACCCGCAACAGCTCACCGACGACGAGGTCGACGCGGTCGTCAGGCACATCGCCACCGTCGGCAAGCGGCTCACCCGCCGGATCGCCCAGACCCTTCACGAGCACCCCGAGATCGAGCTCGTCTACCCCTCCCTACGTGACTCGTTCGCCCGGGCGGCCGCCGCACTCGACACGGAGGCTTCGGCAAGGCCGAAGCGCCGTTGGTTGAGCCGCCGTAGCCGCTAGGCGGAGGCGTGTCGAAACCAGCGTCTATGAGAGGTCGGCGACCACGATGGTGTGGTTGTCCGGTTCTCCGGCGACGACGACAGCGGCGGCCACCGCATCGGCAACGGCCTGCGGGCCGGCCTCGGCGCTGATCAGGGCGTCCAGGTCGTCGACGTAGGAATGGACGCCGTCGGTGGTCAGCACCAGCCTGTCGCCGGGCAGCAGGTCGAGCGACATCTCGTCGGCGACGACTCCGGGGACGAGGGCACGGTTGAGCAGTGCCCTGTGCTCGTGGGAACGAGCCTCGTCGGGGGTCAGCTGGCCGGCCTCGACCATCGCGGCGACGACCGTGTGGTCGTGGGTGACCTGGCGTACGGCTCCGTCCCGCACCAGGAAGACCCTGGCGTCGCCGATGTGGGTGACCCGCGCAGTGGAGCCGTGCAGGTCGACGGCGGTCAGGGTGGTGCCCGACTTCGGCACCTCCGCGAACACCTCCTGGATGGCCGATCTCAGCCCGCCGGCCGCGTACGCAGTCAGGGCCGCCCCGGCGAGATCGTCGCGGTCGCCGAAACCGTCGGCGACCGCGATCAGCTCGGAGGT
Source organism: Nocardioides sp. NPDC059952 (assembly GCF_042730435.1). Taxonomy (NCBI): domain Bacteria; kingdom Bacillati; phylum Actinomycetota; class Actinomycetes; order Propionibacteriales; family Nocardioidaceae; genus Nocardioides; species Nocardioides sp. NPDC059952. The sequence continues at coordinate 78,583 of NZ_JBHWLY010000007.1, forward strand.
GACCAGGACGGCGTCCTGCTGGCTCGACCGGCCGCCGGTCTCGTGGCTGACGCCGAACTCGGCGTGCAGGGTCTCGGTTGACGTAGTCATCTGATGTGCCTCGCTCCTCAATCGGTGGACGAGGACGGAGACCATGGTGCGACGCGTGGACGTGTCGGCCTCGACCTGGCGCCAGTAGGTCTCGATCTCGACCGCCGCGAGTGCGGCGGGCATGTCGACGACCTCCCGGATCCGGGCCAGCGGCATCCCGATCAGACGCAGCTTGGCCACCAGGCGAGCGCGTTCCACCTGGTCAGGCGCGTAGCGGCGATAGCCGGAAGCCGCGTCCACCTCGGCGGGCAGCAGCAGACCGAGGTCGTCGTACAACCTCAGCGCCTTCGGCGTCAGCCCGGTCGCCCGGGCGAAATCGCCGATGTTCACAAGCCCCTCCAGGCCGCTCATGCGACCGCTCCCGTGGCGCAAGCGCCAGAATACGAGAGCGGTCGCCTGAGGCTTGTCGTCGCTCGCTGACGCTCGCTCATGTTCACCATCCTCCCCGGTGATGGTCACCGGTGTCATCAGATTGGTGTCTGACCCTGGGGAAAGCTCAAGCCCCGGTCTGCTCGGCCCACTTCTCGAGCAGCCGGGCGAGCGAACGCCGCTCGGCCGCGGTGAAGACGGCGAGCAGGCGGTGCTCGTTGGCGATGTGGTCGGTGAAGGCCGCGTCGATGAGCTCCCGCCCGCTCTCGGTCAGCGCGATCCGGCGCCCCCGACCGTCCTCGTCGCGGCGGTCACGGCTGACCCACCCCTGGGCCAGGCAGCGGTCGACCCGCTTGGTGACCGCCCCCGAGGAGACCATCGTCTGCTCGCCGAGCTCCTTCGGAGTCAGGGCGTACGGAGCGCCTTGCCGTCTCAGCGTGGCCAGCACGTCGAACTCCCCTTCACCGAGCCCGTGCTGGGCATAGACCTCGACGAGATCGTCGGTGAGACGCAGCGCGAGGCGGTGCAGCCGGGCGATGACGGCCTGCGGGGTGATGTCGAGGTCGGGGCGCTCCCGCTCCCACTGCGCCATCACGGTCGAGACGTGGTCTGCCATGACACTGGAATATATCTGACGCGGAAGATATTATCTCTTCCATGGAAAGTAGATTCGCGACCCTCGCGCTGACCGCGATCGCCCCGGTGGCCTGGGGATCGGGCTACTTCGTCACCGCCACGTTCCTACCGCCGGACCGGCCGCTGTTCGGCGCCGTGATCCGGGCGCTGCCGTTCGGCCTGCTGCTCCTGGCGCTCCGGCCCGGCCTGCTCCACGGCTCCTGGTGGTGGCGGACCGCAGCGCTCGGGCTGCTCAACTTCGGAGCGTTCTTCGCCCTCGTCTTCGTCGCCGCCTACCGGCTCCCCGGCGGCCTCGCCGCCACCCTGACCGCGGTCTCTCCGATCGTGGTGATGCTGCTGGCCTGGGCCTTCGCCGGCGAGCGGCCGCGGGCCGGATCGCTCGCGGCCGGCGTCGTCGGCGCCATCGGCGTGGCCCTGCTGGTGCTCCGCGGCGGCGCGAGCCTCGACCTGATCGGGGTCCTGGCCGCCTTCGCCTCGGTCGCCGTCTTCTCCACCGGCTTCATCCTCGTCAAGGTCTGGCAGCCGCCGGTCAAGCTGCTCACCTTCACCGCCTGGCAGCTCGTCCTCGGCGGCCTCGCCCTCGCCCCCGTGGCCCTCCTCGTCGAAGGCCCACCGCCCGCGCTCGACATGCCGGCGATCGGGGGCTACGCCTACATCGGCGTCGTCGGCACGGTCGTCGCCTACGCGGTCTGGTTCCGTGGTGCCCGCCGCCTTCCCGCCGCCGCGGTGTCGCTGGTCGGCCTGCTCAACCCGGTCGCCGGGATCCTCATCGGCCTCGCCTTCGCAGGAGAACATCTCACCCCGACCAGCGGGCTCGGGATGGCGTTGGTGCTCGGTGGCGTACTCCTCGGACAGCCTGCGGTGCTCGACCGGATCAAGGCCGGACGACGAGCAGAACCAGCCTCGTGTGCCGACGTTGGAGCAGCCGGATAGGTTCACCTCCATGAAACTGCGTGCGCGTGCGCTTGAGCTTCTCGTCTTCACCGTCGGTGCCGGCACCTTGGGGTCAGAGATGGCCGCGGCTCGGCTGCTCGCTCCGTGGTTCGGCGACTCGACGATCGTGTGGGCCAACACGATCGCGACGGTGCTGGTGGCACTCGCGATCGGCTACTCCGTCGGCGGCAGGATCGCCGACCGGAACCCGCATCCCTCCGGCCTGGCCAAGATCGTGCTCGCCGCCGCCGCCCTCCTGGCCGCGGTGCCGTTCGTCGCCGACCCGTTCCTTCCGCTCGCGGTCAGGGCGGTCGACCAGCTCAGCATCGCGACCTTCGCCGGCTCGCTCGTCGGGGTCGGCGTGCTGCTCGCGATCCCACTCTTCCTGCTCGGCATCGTCAGCCCCTACGCCGTCAGGCTGAGCGTCGAAGCCGTCGAGGATGCCGGCCACGCGGCCGGGCGCCTCTATGCGATCTCGACGGTCGGCTCCCTGGTCGGCACCTTCGCCGCCTCGCTGTTCCTCATCCCGGTCGTCGGGACGCGGCGTACGTTCCTGATCTTCGCTCTCCTGATGGCGATCTGCGCGATCCCGCACCTGGTCAAGCGCCGGTTGCCGGCCTCGGTCGTGCCGGCGGTGATCCTCGCGCTGATCCTGCTTCCGACCGGGTCGATCAAGACGCTGACCAGCAACGGCGGCGAGGTGATCTGGGAGAAGGAGACGGAATACCAGTACGCCCGCGTGGTCGAGTACGACGACGGCAGCCGCTACCTCGAGCTCAACGAGGGCCACGCCGTGCACTCCGTCTACAACGAGGGTGAATGGCTCACCGGCGCCTACTGGGACGAGATGCTCTCGTTGTCGTACGCCGGGGCGGAGGCCCCGAAGTCGGTGGCGATCCTGGGCTCGGCCGCCGGGACGACCGCGCGCCAGTTCGGCCACTACGCCCCCGAGACCCGGGTCGACGCCGTCGAGATCGACGAGGACGTCACCGAGGTCGGCCAGAAGCTCTTCGACCTCCAGGACCAGCCGAACCTCCACCTCCACACCGCCGACGCGCGCCCGTGGCTGCAGAAGCAGACCCGGAAGTACGACGCGATCATGGTCGACGCCTACCACCAGCCCTACATCCCGTTCTACCTGACCACGAAGGAGTTCTTCGCCCTGGCGAAGGACCACCTGAACCCGGGCGGGGTGCTCGTCGTGAACTCAGCCCACCCGGAGGGCTCGACAGCGCTGGAGAAGGTCCTCACCGCAACCCTGCGGACCTCGTTCGGCGAGGCCGTGTGGCGGTCGGACTCGGGCCCGACCAACACCCACCTGATCGCGACCGTCGACCCGGATGCGGATCCCGCCGCCAGCCTCGTCGCCACCGCGACGTCGCAGCCCGCCGACCTCGCCGGCACCCTCACCGACTCCGCCGCCCGGCTCGAGCCGGGCGTCCGGGGCGGGACGGTCTACACCGATGACGTCGCGCCGGTCGAGTGGCTCACCGACCTCAGCCTTCTCGAGGTTGCCTGACCCGCTCGGGCGTTTCACCTCACCGATCGGCGTCTTGCGCAGGCAGCCGACGCAGACCTGGTGGGGCGCGACCTTGCTGAGCCTTCGTGGCGGCAGCACGTGCCAGGTGCCCAGCCGGCGGCCGCACATGGTCATCACGTACCCGTTGCTCCTCTTGACCGAGCGAAGGTGCCAGAAGCTGCCTCGGTCGGTGCGGTAGACCAGCGGGTCCTTGGACAGGACCGGCGGCCTCTCACTGGATCGCATGCTGAGTCTGTCGTCTACGAACACGAATTCCCCCCAAGGAATGTCGATGGCTCTCGTCGTTGAGTGCCTCGAGACGCCGGTCTCCAGCGGGGGCCAGGTGCCCAACGCCCCGAGGCTTGTTCGACCCTAAGTCCACTCATTGCAATGGGTCAAGGCTGAAAGGGTGGGGCTATGCGGCTATTCGGGATCTGTACGCCTCAGTAACGTGTTCTCCCATGAGCAACCCCCGTCCGCGCGGCCTGCCGAAATACCTCCACGTGGCCGACTATCTGCGGGCCCAGATCGACGACGGCACCTACCAGCCCGGCGAGCGTCTACCGACCGAACCCGAGCTGATGGACACCTTCCCCTACGACCGCGCCACGATCCGGCGGGGTCTGGCGGTGCTGCGCAACGAAGGCCTGATCACCAGCGAGCAGGGCCGTGGCGTCTTCGTACGCGACGCCACCAAGACCCGCTACGACCTGATGAGCATGCTGATCACCGACCGGAGCCACCCGGCGAAGCCGGACGCGGCCTACAACCAGCCGCCGCGCGGCCCGGACGACGGTCTCTCGATCGAGCACGCCTACGAGGTGATCGCGGCCGGCGAGAAGCTGGGGGCGGCCTTCGAGATCGATCCCCGCAGCGAGCTCCTCAGCACCACCTACACCTTCTACATCAGCGGCGACGACACCGCCGAATACCGCACCACGGCCTACATCCCGTATCCGCTGGTCATCGACACCCCGCTGGCCACCCCGACCGACGACTGGCCGCAGCCTCCGATCAAGGACCTGCTCGCCACCGTCGGCGTGAAGGTGACCACGGTCGCGATGGACATCGAGTCGCGGATGCCGACGCCGCAGGAGACCTACGACCTGCAGATCCCCGACGGCACCCCGGTCCTCTCCGACCGGCGCCGGTTCCTCGCCGAGGACCGGGTCGTCTGCATCACCGACTCCGTCGGGGTCGCCGACCGGATCGTCTACGGACTGGACCTCAAGCTTCAGTGAACCCCCGCTGGTCGAGCCGCCGGAGCCTCTAGGCGTAGGCGTGTCGAGACCAACACGGTCCCTGTCGCGCTCGATGGGAATGTGTTGGTCTCGACACGCTCGGCCGCGGGCGGCCTCGCGGCTCGACCAGCGGGGGCGATCAGCGGGGGCGATCAGGCCAGATCGTGGACGAACTCGGAGAGCTGAGTGAGGTTGCGGCACTCCCGCATCTCGATGATCGATCCGTAACGGGTCGCTTCCGAGTCGCCGGTGTCCCACTGCGTACGGACCTCGGGGTTGAGCCAGTGCGCATGCCGGCTCCCCTCGACCATCGCGCGCAGCGAGCCGACGGCGAGGTCGGAGTAGTTCGACCGGGCGTCGCCGAGGATCAGCAGCGACGACTTGGGGCCGAGTGCGTCGGCGTGCCGCTCCTGGAAGAGGGAGAAGGCGCGACCGTAGTTGGTGCGCCCCATCCGGGCCGAGTGCTCGGTCGCCTTCGTCAGCTCGGTCATCGTGTCGACCAGGTCGGCGCCGGGACGGAAGTAGGAGGTGACCTCGTGGATCTCGTCGACGAAGGTGAACGCGCGCACCTTGCCGAACTGCTCGCGCAGCGCGAAGACGAGCATCAGCGTGAACGTCGCGAAGTTGGACACCGAGCCCGACACGTCGCACAGGATCACCAGCTCGGTGCGGTGCGGCCGCTTGGGCCGGAACCGCAGGTCGACGGGGACGCCGCCGGTGGACATCGAGGACCGGAGCGTACGCCGCAGGTCCACCGCTCCTCGCCGGCGCGCGTGGTGCTCCTGGGTGAGCCGCGTCGCCAGCCGGCGCGCCAACGGGTAGATCTCGCGCCGCAGCGCCTCCAGGTCGGCCCGCCGCGCATGCAGGAAGTCGAGCTTCTCGATGGTCGGGCGTACGGCGATCTTGGCGATCTGCTCGGGGCCCTTCTCCTCCGCGATCCTTCGCCGGGCGTCGGCTTCGACCAGGCCGGCAAACCGGTCCACCCGGCGACCCCCGACCCGAGCGGCCTCCTCCTCGGTCCAGCCGCCCTGCTGGAGACCTTCGATGAGCCGGGCGGTGAGCTCGTCGGTCGAGAGCCGGCGTAGCGCGGTGTAGGACGACCAGGAGCTGAGCCCGGGCCCGCGGCCGGGCATCGCGCCGAAGCGGGCCACCGCCTCGGCGGCCAGCTGGCGGAGCATCTCGACGTCGTCGGCCTCCAGCGCCTCGGCCAGCCGTGAGCTGAACTCGGAGAGTGCCTCGGGCCCGTCCTTCGCCACGCCCGCAGCCGCTGCTTCAGCGTCCATGCCGGAGCCGACCATCCGCGGGAAGTAGAGCTCGAAGAGCCCGTCGAAGGTGGCCCGCTGGTTGGCGCGCTTGACCAGGGTCGCGGCGTACGCCTCCTTGACCTGGGTCCGGTCGGTCCAGCCGATCAGGCCGAGGGCGGTGACCGCGTCGAGGCCCTCGGAGAGCGACACCGGCAGCCCCGCTCCCCGCAGTGCTTCGAGGAACTCGATGTGCCGGTCGAGGAGAGTCACCTCTTCAACCGCAGCTCTCGGACGGCACGGTCGACGTCGGAGGAGTGCTTGAGGACGACGCCGAGGGTGTCGGCGACGGCCTTGTCGGAGAGGTCGGTGATCTCCAGCGCGATCAGGGTGCGCGCCCAGTCGACCGACTCGGCGATGCTCGGGGCCTTCTTGAGCTCCAGCTCTCGCAGCCGGCCGACGACCGAGACCAGCTGGCGGGCGACCTTGTCGTCGAGCCCGGGCACCTGGGAGAGCACGATCTCGCGCTCCCGGTCGGCGTCGGGGTAGTCGAGGTGGAGGTAGAGGCAGCGTCGCTTGAGCGCCTCGGAGAGCTCGCGGGTGGCGTTGGAGGTGAGCACGACCAGCGGACGGCGGGTCGAGGTCATCGTGCCGAGCTCGGGGATGGTCACCTGGAAGTCGGACAGCACCTCGAGCAACAGCCCTTCGACCTCGACGTCGGTCTTGTCGACCTCGTCGATGAGCAGCACCGTCGGCTCCTCGCGGCGGATCGCGGTCAGCAGGGGCCGGGTCAGCAGGAACTCTTCGGAGAAGATGTCGTCGTGGGTCTCCTCCCACGCCTGGCCGTCGTTGGCCGCCTGGATGCGGAGGAGCTGCTTCTTGTAGTTCCACTCGTAGAGCGCTCGCGCCTCGTCCAGGCCCTCGTAGCACTGCAGCCTGACCAGCTCGGCCCCGGTCGCGCGGGTGATCGCCTTGGCGAGCTCGGTCTTGCCCACGCCGGCCGGTCCTTCGATGAGCACCGGCTTCTCCAGCGCCCCCGCGAGGTAGCTCGTCAACGCGGTGGAGTCGTCCGCGAGGTAACCGACGTCTCCGAGACGGGTGACGGCCTCGGCGGGCGAGGAGAACCAGGAAGACGTACGCGAAGGCATGACGCGACACTAGCGACTCTGCACCCGGTCTGCCCCCGGTGTCCGGATGGGACCTTCGTCATACTGCCCGGCGCAGCCCGTCACCGTCGGGCTCATCGGTCGTTGGACAGGCGTGCACTCGGACACCCCGCGACTCATGACGTTGGTCGTCGTCGCCATGAAGGTCTGCGCGCTGACCGCGCTGGCGGCCTTCTGTCTGGTCGCCGTCACCACGCCGTCCGAGCCTCGGTCGCTGGCGAAGCGGGAGCAGCCCGAGCTCGCCGCGATGCTCGAGCAGCACCACTGCGTGGCTCCTCCGACGATCGCGCCCTGGCGCCGGCAGAGCGCCATCATCCGCTCCCCGCTCGGCGAGCTGAAGCACGTCCCGCTCGACGTCGGCCAGCGGATCGAGCAGGGCAAGGCCCGCGGCGAGCTGATCGCCTTCTGCGCCGACCCGGCTCCCTAGAAGCGCAGGGTCAGCCCACCGCGGCCATCGCGTCGGCGAAGACCCGGAGCACACGCGCCAGCGCCTCCCGGTCGCCCTCGACGTGGAGGTCGCCCTTGGCCAAGGCCTCCTCGAGGGACTGACCGAGGAGCGCGACGCCCGCCCAGGCCGTCGAGTCGCCGGAGATGGTGACGTCCACCCGGGCGAGCTCGCCGACGTCGAGATCGAAGCCGTACTCGTTCCAGTCCAGCCGGAACTGCAGAGGCTCCACGTCGGGGCAGCGGGCGTCGGTCAGCTTCCAGGTGGCCCGGAGCGGAGCCTGGGTGGGCAGGCTCTGGGGCGGGACCATCGTGCGCATCGCGACCATCACCCCGCTGGGCGTCATCCCCGTCGACGGGACCGGGAAGTGCGCCGACCCTTCCAAGGCCCACAGCGACAAGACGCTGAGGACCTTCTCGAGCTCCCGGCCCCAGTCGGTCAGGGCGTACGCCGTGGTCTTGGTGAGATAGCCGAGCTCGGTCTCGACGATGACGCCCGCGCGCTCGAGGAACTGCAGCCGGTCGTTGAGCTCCTCGGTGCTGACCCCGATCAGGGACGACCTCAGATCAGGAGCCGTACGCGGCCCGAACATCAGCTCGCGCACCACGATCAGGCTCCACCGATCACCGATCAGGTCCAACGCGTGCGCGGCCGCGCACGCATCTCCCAGGTCTCCGTAGGACAGGTGCAGGGTCACGTCGATCCTCTCCGAGCAGCCGGATCCGTCGAGTCCAGTGAACCACGTCGGACGCGACGCTGCCGCCCCGTCCGCGAGACGGCCGACCGAAGAGACCTCAGCTGGCCTCGGCGAGCGTGTCCGCGAACAGCCCGAGCACGCGCTCCAGCGCGGCGCGGTCACCCTCGACCACGAGCCCGGCCTCGGCGATCGCGGCATCCACGGGGAAGCCCATGAACACGACACCGGTCCAAGCCGTCGAGTCGCCGGCGATGGTGACGTCGGCGTCCTCGAGGGTGCCCTCGGCGAGGTCGAACTGGTTGCCCTGCCACACGAGCCGGAACTGCTGCGGGTCGGCGTCAGGACGGCGGGCGTCGGTTAGCTCCCAGGTGACGCTGATCGGCTCGGGGGTCGTCGCGCTGCCGGCGGGCACCATCGTGCGCATCGCCACCATCACACCACTGGGCGTCATCCCGGCGGACATGATCGGGAAGCGGGTCGAGCCGTGGGCCCAGCGGCCGAGCGCCCCGAGGATCGACTCGAGCTCGCGTCCCCACGGGGTGAGCGCGTAGGCCGTCGTCTTGGTGATGTAGCCGAGCTCGGTCTCGACCACGACGCCGGCGTGCTCGAGGAACTGCAGCCGGTCCTTGAGCTCGTTGTTGCTGACCCCGATCACCGAGGATTCCAGGTCACGTGCCGTACGCGGCCCGAACATCAGCTCGCGCACCACGATCAGGCTCCACCGGTCACCGATCAGGTCCAGGGCGTGCGCGGCAGCGCACGCGTCTCCCAGGTCCCCGTACGTCAGGTTCAGGGTCACGTCGATCCTCTCCGAGTCATTCGAACCCATCGAGAGTAGTGATCCCGGACTACGCGTCATCAGTGCCAGAGGTCCCGGCGTGCCAGTGAAATGCCGGTGCTACGCAATCGCGGCGTACGCAGCGGCGACCCGCTCCACGGCTCGCCGGTCGCCCTCGATGCCGACCGCGTTGGTCGGCGCCCCGGCAAAGACCACGCCTGCCCAAACGGAGGAATCACCGGAGACGGTCGCCGCGGGCGCATCGTCCGCACCCTCGGTCAGCTCGAATCCGTCCGCGTCCCAGCGCAGCCGGTAGCGGCGTACGCCTGCGGCGGGACGCCGCTCGTCGTGCAGCTCGATCGCGATCCGGACGGGGCCGTCATCCCACTCGGCCATCGTGGCGTAGGGGGCCATGGTGCGCATCGCCACGATCACCCCGTCGGGGGTCATGCTCCCCTCCGGCACCGGGAAGCCGGGCGAGCGCTGCGCCCAGTGACCGAGCGACCGCATCACGTCCTCCAGCCCCTGCCCCCACTCGGTGAGCCGGTAGACGCGGGTCTGTCCGAGGTCGTCGAGCCGGGCCTGCTCGACGACGCCGGTCTCCCGCATCGCCCTCAGCCTGGAGGTCAGCACGGCAGGCGTGATCCCGACGACGGCCGAGGCCAGGTCCGCGAACCGGCGCGGACCGAGCAGCAGCTCGCGCGCGATCACCATGCTCCAGCGATCCCCGATGACGTCCATGGCGTGCGCGGTCGCGCAGGCATCACCCAGGTCGGCGTAGGTCTGCTTCTTCGGCATCGATCCTCCAAACTCTCTTCACAAGAGTATCAACTATGTTTAACGTAGTTCCCATTGAAGCCGACCATCCCGCTGCCACCGGTCGTCGACCGGACGACCTATCTGCACGAGCGCGAAGCGCTCCTCGACCGCGAGAAGGCCCACACCCGTGCCGGCGACGCCATCGCCGCGGCCCGGCGAAGGCTCCCGATGACCGAGGTCGACCCGGCCGCACCGCTCGTCGGCGCCGCCGGACGGGTGAGCCTGCTGGATGCCTTCGAGGGGCGCGACCAGCTCTTCGCGAGCTACCACATGTGGCACACCGGCCATGCCGCGGCGGACCAGTGCGAGGGGTGCACGTTCTTCAGCGGCGGCGTGAGCGAGCTCGGCTACCTGCACTCGCGCGGGGTGACGTACGCCGTCTTCTGCCAGGGGCCCTATCCGGAGAGCTCCCGCTACCGGGACTTCATGGGGTGGGAGATGCCGTGGTTCTCCGTGCCCGAGGAGTCGTGGGACGTCCTCGACGCCCGCGGGTTCTTCGGGGGCAAGGTCTGCTACCTGCGCGACGGTGACCGGGTCTTCGAGACCTACCGCACGACCGGACGTGGCGTGGAGCCGATGTCGGCGTCGTACGGGATCCTGGACATGACCGTCTACGGACGGCAGGAGACCTGGGAGGACTCACCGCAGGGCTGGCCGCAGCGCACGGGTGTCGACGGTGGCCAGTTCCGCAGCGAGGAGGCGTCGACGACCAACCATCGCACCGGCGTGAGCGGTCGCCCGACGGCGCAGTGGTCGCGGCTCACCGCGGGACGCAACGACGACCTCGGCTCCGACACCGCCCCCACCGCCGACCACTGCTGCCACTGAGGAGCTCCGGATGCGTACGACGATCGCCCTGCCCACCCGGGACCGCACCCGGTCCCACGTGTTCCTCCGCGACGGCCTCGGCCTCGAGACCCCCGGGGAGCTCGCCGACGACGGGGTCCCCGAGCCGCTTCGCGCGACCCTGTCGGACTCCTGCGAGGTGATGATGATCCCGACCGGCGGGTTCAAGTGGGTCACCGGACAGCTCGGGGACGAGCCGATGGACGCGGCGACCCTGCCGGAGGGAACGAAGCAGTGCCTGGTCACCATCGAGCTCGGCTCGCGCGGCGATGTCGAGGCCCGCTACGCGGCCGCGACGGCGCTAGGGCACGGGGTGATCGAGCCGGAGTCGGCGCCGTGGGGTGAATACCGCGCGATCGTCGCGGATCCCGACGGGCACCTGTGGCAGCTGACGTCCCGCTGAGGTCCGGTCTTGCCGCCCCTAGAATCTCCCTATGGCCGGAGACGACACACGGATGCTGCTGCTGGGAGCAGTGGCGCTGTTCGAGCCCGTCAACGGCTATCAGATCCGGCGCGAGCTGATGTCGTGGCAGGTCGACCAGTGGGCCAACATCAACCCGGGCTCGATCTACCACGCGCTGACCTCGCTGACCGAGAAGGGCCATCTGACCAGGCACGATCTGGTCGACAACGGTCGAACGGTCGCGGTCTACGAGATCAGCGCGAGCGGTCGCGTCGAGCTGGAGCGGCTGGTCACCCGCTCGCTGCAGGCCGTCGACGTCTACAACGGCGTCTCCTTCTACGCCGCGTTCTCGCTCGTGCCGCTGCTGGAGCGGCCGGCCGTGATCCAGCACCTGAGCGCCCGGCTGAAGACCCTGGAGCGCACGATCAAGGAGCTCGACGCCGCGGTCCGTGTGAACGCCCGCATGGTGCCGCCCCACACCGTTGCCGCGCTCCACCTCCAGCTCGACAAGCTCCGCTCCGAGCGGGCGTGGCTGGTGGAGGTCCTGGACGACGTACGCAGCGGCAAGCTCTTCTTCGCCGGCGACACTCCCGACTGGGCACCCGCCGCGGACGACCCGGGGTGGCAGATGGACGCGGACCGGAAGCGCTACCGGGAGATGCTGCGCGGCTGAGCCGTCGCGGGTCGCGCTCCAATTGGTTTGACAACCCGGGTTCAAAATTGAACACTCGCGGTATTCAATTTTGAACAACCGGGTAAAACCGGGTGATTGTTGTCGGTGGTCCGTGCTTGTCTGGGACTTGCACGCACAAGGGAGTGACACATGATTCACGCACGCGGCTTGAGGCACACCTTCGCCTCCGGCCATGGCAAGCAGAAGAGAGAAGTCGTCGCGGTCGACGGAGTCGACCTCGATGTCGAAGAGGGCGAGGTGGTCGGCTTCCTGGGCCCGAACGGCGCCGGAAAGACCACCACCCTGCGCATCCTCACCACCCTCCTCAAGCCCACGGCAGGCACCGCCACGGTGGCGGGCTTCGACGTGGCCAGGCAGTCCGTCGAGGTCAGGCGAAGCATCGGCTACTGCTCCCAGGTCGGATCGACCTTCTCGGGCGCCTACGCCGGCGACGAGGTCGTCGACCACGGAATGCTCTACGGGATGTCCAAGAAGGACGCCGTCGCCCACGGACAGGCGCTCTTCGAGAGGCTTCAGCTCGAGGGGCTGTGGCGCCGCAAGCCCCGCAACATGTCCGGCGGGCAGAAGCGCCGCCTCGACATCGCGATGGCGCTGATCCACGCCCCCAAGCTGGTCTTCCTCGACGAGCCGACAACGGGCCTCGACCCGCAGGCACGGGCCAACCTGTGGGACCACATCGCCTCGCTGCGTACCGACCACGGGGCGACGGTCTTCCTGACCACCCACTACCTCGACGAGGCCGACACCCTCGCCGATCGGGTCATCGTCATCGACCAGGGCCGCATCGTCGCCAACGACACCCCGGAGAACCTCAAGGCCGCCGTCTCCGGCGACCTGGTCTCCCTGGAGGTCGCCACCGACGAGCAGGTCGCGATCGCGCGCGACAAGCTCGGCTCGATCTCGGAGACCATCGAGGTCGACGAGCGACTGGTCAGCGGCCGGGTGCCGCGGGCCGGGAAGGCCGTCCCCGGGCTGCTGCGTGACCTGGAGGCCAACGGCGTCTCGCTGGAGTCGATCGAGGTCGCCCGTCCCACCCTGGACGACGTCTTCCTGACGCTGACCGGACGATCGCTGCGCGATGCCGACGCAGGTGCACCCGAGGCCGACGAGGCCGTTGAGCAGAATCTGGAGGCCAAATAATGACCGAGTTCCAGCAGCCTGTCCTCAAGTCCGGCTTCTTCCGGGAGTCGATGGTCGTCTTCAACCGGCAGCTGCGGATGAACCTCCGCAACCCGGCCTGGGTGCTGATCGGGGTGATGCAGCCGATCCTCTACCTGCTGCTCTTCGGCCCACTGCTCGAGCCGCTCATCGAGGAGCTCGGCGGCAACGCCTACAACTGGTTCGTCCCCGGCATGCTCGTCCAGCTCGGCATCTTCGGCGCGATGTTCGCCGGCTTCTCGCTGATCGGCGAGTGGCGCGAGGGCGTCATCGAGGCGGAACGGGTCACCCCGGCCTCGCGCGGTGCGCTGCTGTTCGGGCGTCTCTACCGCGACCTGCTGCAGATCCTGGTGCAGGCGATCATCCTGGTCGCCCTCGGCCTGGTGATGGGCATGGACTTCAGGCCGGTGGGGATCCTCGTCGGGATCGCGATCACCGTGATGATCGGTGGTGCCGGAGCCGCCGCCTCCAACGCGTTCGCGCTGCTCGTCAAGAGCGAGGACGTCATGGCGCCGGTGACCAACATGCTGCTGATGCCGATCCTGCTGCTGTCGGGCATCTTCCTGCCGATGAGCTTCGGTGCCGGGTGGCTCGAGGCGCTGGCCGACGTCATCCCGACCAAGCACATCGTCGACGCGGTGCGAGCCTCGTTCTTCGGTGACCTGGGGATGACCGACATCGGCTGGGGCCTGGGCTGGACCGTCGCCCTGTTCGGTCTCGCGGTCTGGTGGGGCATCTCCACCTTCCGCAAGGAGAACGCTTAGCAAAACGCCGGGGCCGTTCTCAGTAGCGACTCAGCGAGGGGTGGCAAGGTAGGAGTGTGAACAGCCCCGCCACCCCTCGTGATGGGTCCAGCGACAGCACCGGCGACAAGCCGCACGTGCTGGTCGTCGACGACGACAAGGCCGTGCGTGAGTCGCTGCGCCGGTCGTTGGAGTTCAACGGCTACGTGGTCGCCCTGGCCGGCGACGGCGCCGAGGCTCTTGCCGGCATCGCCAACCACGACCCCGACGTGGTCGTGATGGACGTGATGATGCCCCGCCTCGACGGCATCGAGGCCACCAAGGCGCTCCGAGCCGCCGGCAACGACGTACCGATCCTGGTGCTGACCGCGCGCGACGCCGTCGGTGACCGGGTCGACGGACTGGACGCAGGAGCCGACGACTACCTCACCAAGCCATTCGCGCTCGAGGAGCTACTTGCCCGGCTGCGCGCGCTGCTGCGCCGGGCGGCCCCGGTCGGGGAGGACGACGAGGAGACGCTGCACTTCGCCGACCTGTCCATGAACACCACCACCCGCGAGGTGACCCGGGGCGAGCGCGCCATCGAGCTCACCCGCACCGAGTTCACGCTCCTGGAGATGTTCCTGCGCCGGCCCCGCCGCGTACTCGATCGGTCGTTCATCCTCGAAGAGGTCTGGGGCTACGACTTCCCGACGACCGCCAACTCGCTCGAGGTCTACGTCGGCTACCTGCGCCGCAAGACCGAGGCCGAGGGTGAGACCCGGCTGATCCACACCGTACGCGGCATCGGCTACGTCCTGAAGGAGCCGTGAGCAGCGCCGTGACCACGCCGGCAACCAGCTCGCGCTACCGCGGCTCCCTGGCGGGCCGAGTCACCCTGCTGACGACCCTCGCGGTCGCCGGGTCGATCGCCCTGATCGCGGTCGGGCTCTACTTCGTCGTACGCATCCAGCTGCAGGCCAACATGGATGAGTCGCTGCTCAAGCGGGCCACCTCCGCCGCAGCCAACACCGCGTCGATCCAGGACGCGCGAACAGGCGCGGCCTTCCCCACCTGGGTGCTCAACGCAGGCGACATCCAGGTCGCCGAGGTCGACGACTCGCACAACTACTGGTCGCCGACGCTCGGCACGTTCCCGCGGCCCGGGGTGCCGGAGGAAGCGGTGGCCAAGCGGGAGGCCAAGCAGTCGGTCCGGACGGTCTCCACCAAGGTCGGCGTCTTCCGGGTCGTCACCGTCCCGATCCCCGACAGCAACTCGGCGCTGATGCTGGCGCAGTCGCTGGGGCCGCAGCAGGAGATGTACAAGCGGCTCGGGCTCGTCGTGCTCTTCTTCGGCGCCGCCGGTGTCGTCGCTGCAGCGTTCGCCGGGTGGGTGGTCGCGGCCGGCGGACTGCGTCCGGTGCGTCGGCTGACGGCATCGGTCGACCGGATCGCGACGACCGAGGACCTGACACCGCTCCCGGTCGAGGGCGACGACGAGATCGCCCGGCTGGCGACGTCGTTCAACCGGTTGCTCTCAGCGGTCTCGGCCTCCCAGGACCGGCAGCGGCAGCTGGTGGCGGACGCGTCGCACGAACTGCGTACGCCGCTGACCTCGCTCCGCACCAACGTCGAGCTCCTCACGCAGGCCGACGCCTCCATCTCGGGTGAGCAGCGGGCGGACCTGCTCGGGGACATCCGCGCCCAGATCGAGGAGCTCACCAACCTGATCGGAGATCTCGTCGAGCTGGCCCGCGACGCGCCGGCCGAGCCGACGCTGGAGACGGTGGACCTCTCCGAGGTGGTGGATCGGGCGATCTCCCGGGTGCGTCTGCGCGCACCCTCGGTGACCTTCACCGAGGAGATGGCGCCGTGGTGGGTCCTGGGCGACGCCAGCTCGTTGGAGCGTGCGGTCACCAACCTGCTCGACAACGCCGCCAAGTGGTCACCCGAGTCGGGCACGGTGCACGTCTCGCTCCACAACGGGGTGCTCAACGTCGACGACGAGGGTCCGGGCATCGCCGAGGACGACCTCCCCTACGTCTTCGACCGGTTCTACCGCTCTACCGAGGCCCGTTCGATGCCCGGTTCCGGGCTCGGGCTCGCTATCGTCCGGCAGGTCGCCGAGCGCACTGGCGGATCGGTCTCCGCAGCCCGTTCCCCGCACGGTGGCGCACGGATGACCATGCGACTGCCCGGCTCGACCTCTCCCCGGCCGACCGAAACGGCCACGACTGTGTTGAACGATTGAGGGTTGAACTCTTGAAGTACGCCGTCCTCGCGCCCGCTCTGCTGGCGCTGCTCTCCCTCGCTGCCTGCGGAGCCGAGGAGCCCGCCGATCCGGCGGCCTCCGCCTCCGCGTCGGCCTCGGGGGATGCGTCCAAGGAGACGTTCAACCCGTGCGACGGGCTCGACATCACCCCCGTCGAGAAGGCCCTCGGCGCCCAGCTCCGCGTCGAGAAGGGCACCTCGGCGGCACCCCGCTGCGCATTGCTTCCCGAGGAGTCGGGCGGGACCGCGTACGAACTGAACTACCTGCCCTTCGACGGCACCCTCGCGGAAGCGTGGAAGACCATGGACGTGAAGTCCGGGGACGTCAGCGAGCCCGAGGTCAAGGGCGCCGAGGACGCCCGGCTGGTCAAGCAGCAGGGCGTCAACTCGTACGCCGTCACCGGCTTCGTCCAGAACGGCACCCTGATCCAGAGCTTCAACTCCGTCGACCTGGAGCCCTACGACGGCGACGCCATGGACCGCGCCGCCCAAGCCCTCCTCGAGCAGCTGAGCGCCAACGCCCCGTAGCCGAGGCGTCAGCCCCGTCGGCCGAGGCGTCACGCGCGTCGGTCGAGATGGCGTACGCATGCCAACTCGGCCGACCGGAGCGACGCTTCGGCCGACGCTGGCGACTTCTCGGCTAGTGCTTCTTCGTCTCGCGCCAGGAGCGCTCGAAGGGGAGGCGCCAGGCGTGGGGGGCGATCAGCTGGTGGATCGAGTTGGGGCCCCAGGAGCCGGGGGCGTAGAGGCGCACGGGCGGAGGGTTGTCGAGCAGCGGCTGGGAGATCTCCCAGAGCGTCTCGATGCCCTCGGCGGTGGTGAAGAGCGTGTGGTCGCCACGCATGGCGTCGTGGATGAGGCGTTCGTACGCCTCGAGGACGCCCGTCGAGGAGCTCGTCTCCTGGGTGGCGAACTGCATGGAGAGCTTCTCCAGCTTCATGCCGGGCCCGGGGCGCTTGCCGTAGAACGACAGCGACATCTTCGACTGGTCGGCGAGGTCGAAGGTGAGGTGGTCGGGGCCCTGGGTGCCGGCGCCGGAGTTGGCCGGGAACATCGTCAGCGGCGGCTCCTTGAACGCGATCGAGATGATCCGCGCACCCTCGGCCAGCTTCTTCCCGGTGCGCAGGAAGAACGGCACGCCCGCCCATCGCCAGTTGTCGATGATCACCTTCATCGCGATGAAGGTCTCGGTGTCGGAGTCGTCGGCGACCTCGTTCTTGCCGCGGTAGCCGGAGTATTGACCACGCACCACGTTGCGCGGGTCCAGCGGCCGGATCGACCGGAAGACCTTGTTCTTCTCCTCGCCGATCGGATCGGGGGCCAGCGAGGTCGGCGGCTCCATCGCCATGAACGCCAGCACCTGCATCAGGTGGGTCACGACCATGTCGCGGTAGGCGCCGGTGCTCTCGTAGAACGCGGTGCGTCCCTCCAGGCCCAGCGTCTCGGGGATGTCGATCTGGACATGGTCGATGAAGTTGCGGTTCCAGATCGGCTCGAAGAGTCCGTTGGCGAAGCGGAAGGCCAGGATGTTCTGCGCGGCCTCCTTGCCGAGAAAGTGGTCGATCCGGAAGATCTGCTCCTCGGAGAAGACCTCGTGGATCTTCGCGTTGAGCTCCTTGGCCGACTCGAGGTCGGTGCCGAAGGGCTTCTCCATGATGATCCGAGCGCGCTCGACGAGGTCGGCCTCCTCGAGCTGACGGATCACGTCCTGAGCGGCCTTCGGCGGCACGCTGAGGTAGTGGAGGCGGCGCACGTCGCTGCCGAGCCCCTGGAGCTTCTTCTCGGCGAGCTTCACCGCGTCGGCGAGCGCGTGCGGACCCTCCTTGGTCGAGACGTAGGAGAGCATCCCCCCGAACGCCGCCCAGCGCTCGTCGGTGATGTCGCCCTTGCCGAACTCCTCGCACGCCTCGCGAGCGAACTCGATGAACTGCTCGTCGGAGAGATCCTCCAGCGAGGTGCCGACGATCTGGGCATCCGTCATCAGCCCGGCCTCGTTGAGTCTGAGCAGGCCAGGAAGGAGTTTGCGGCGCGCCAGATCACCCGTCGCACCGAAGAGCACGATCACATGTGGCAGGGCTTTGTCATCGATGGTCGCCATGATGAGTCCACGGTAGTCCTCGTTTTATGAACGATCCAATAGACAACGGCCGCCGTCTCAACGTGTCGCCGTCTTTTCACCCGTTTGATCATCTGCCGAGGGAAGCGCGCACCCGATCGGCCTTCAAGCGTGCCTCTGCGGCCTCCTCGGCGACGTCGGATCTGACCGTGATCCCGCCGCCCGTGCCGATCTGCCAGGTGTGGGTGTCGTGGGTCGTCAGCGTGCGGATGATGACGCCGAGATCGGCCGGCCCGTCGCCGGAGATCCAGCCGAAAGCACCTGCGTACGCCGCCCTCGGGCCACCCAGCTCGCGCTCGGCGCGCTCGATGACATCCATCGTGCGCAGCTTGGGCGCACCGGTCATCGACCCGGCGGGGAAGAGCCTGCGCAGCGCCTCGATCGTGGTGATCTCTTCGCTGAGCCGGCCCCTGACGGTCGTGACCAGCTGGTGCACGGTCTCGTAGGACTCCACCTGCATCAGCCCCGGCACCTCCACCGTCCCCGGCTCGCAGACCATCGCCAGGTCGTTGCGGAGCAGGTCGGTGATCATCAGGTTCTCGCTGCGGAGCTTCGGATCGGTCCGCAGCAGCTCCGCGTTGGCGGCATCCTCCTGCGCGGTGGCGCCACGTGGGGTCGTGCCCTTGATCGGCCTCGTCTCGATCGTGCGGTCCTCGTCGATGAGCGCATATCGCTCGGGGCTCGAGCTCAGCAGCCACGCTCGATGGTTCGCGACGTCGTGCTGGAGGAACCCTGCGTACGGCGCGGGGTTGATGCTCCGGAGCCGCAGATAGGTCTCCACCGGGTCGGCCTCGGCGTGGACCGTGG
This sequence comes from Nocardioides sp. NPDC059952, assembly GCF_042730435.1. NCBI lineage: Bacteria > Bacillati > Actinomycetota > Actinomycetes > Propionibacteriales > Nocardioidaceae > Nocardioides > Nocardioides sp. NPDC059952. Next base: position 97,534 of record NZ_JBHWLY010000007.1, read on the forward strand.
TGCGGTAGGTCAGGTTGGCCTCGTAGGTGTCGCCGGCCCGGAGTGCCTCCTGGACCTCGTCGAAGGCGGCGGCGTAGGCGGAGCGTCGGGGTAGTCCGGTAGCGAACTGCCTATTACTGGCGGGTATATGGGCAGTTCGCTCCCGGACTACCCCGACATGGTCGAACAGCCGCACATGCGAAGGCCGCATCCAGACAGCGTCAGGTACGTCCGCCGACGGGGTCGCGGGGAGGTCCGCGCGGCAGGCGTAGCCGAGGTAGCCGAACCACTGCTCCCCTGGGCCGACCTCGCTTTCCAGGACCTGCCAGATGTCGTCGCCGACCACCGCGGACCGGCCGCCGGCGTGACGTAGCACCTCGCGGCGCGCGGCAGAGTAGGTCAGCGAGACGTCGTCGTCCTCCAGCCAGCCGATCAGGGACCGGGTGCCCGACCACTCGCGGGCGCCGCCACCGTCGAGCCAGACGCAGCGGGGGTGGGCGGCGGCGACCTCGGCGAAGAGGTCCTCGACGCTCATCGTGGCTCCGGTCGACCCAAGAAGTTCGCGACCATCGCCGCCCCGTGCTGGGAGAGCACCGACTCGGGGTGGAACTGGACGCCCTCGAGCGGCAGCTCACGATGACGTACCCCCATCACGACCCCGTCCTCGGAACGGGCCGTCACCTCCAGGACATCGGGGATCGAGACGGCCGCGAGCGAGTGGTAGCGGACCGCCTCGAGCGGCGACGGGATGCCCGCGAAGACTCCCCGCGCGTCGTGCGTCACCTGGGCGACCTCTCCGTGTGCCGGCTCGATCCGGTCGACGACGCCGCCGTAGGCGGTCACCAGCCCTTGCATGCCCAGGCAGACCCCGAGGACGGGCCGCCCCGCGTCCAGGAGTACGTCCCGCCCGACCGCGAAGTCCGCCGGGTCGGCAGGGTGGCCGGGCCCGGGCGAGAGCACCACGTGGGTGTAGCCGGCGAGGTCACCGAGCTTCACCTCGTCGTGCTCCACCACGTCCGGAAGGACCCCGCTGACCTGCGCGATCATGTGGACGAGGCTCCACACGTAGGAGTCGTGGTGATCGACCACCACCACCCGCGCGCTCATTGTGCGAGCAGGTCGCTGACGACGTCGTGGATGAGGTCGTAGCCGCGCTCGGTGAGGACCGACTCCGCGTGGAACTGGATGCCGGCGTAGTGGGGCCCGGAGATGGCGTGGATGTCACCCGTCTCGGGATCGGCGTCCACCGACACCCCCGTTGGCAGCTCGGTGGATCCCACCCGGCCGACGAAGGTGTTGTAGAAGCCGACCCGCTCGCGGCGCGGCCGCCCACCGAACCCGAGACCGACGCGGGTCTGGGTGCCCTGGAAGACGATGTCCTTGTAGTGCAGCCCGATCCCGAGCTGGTGACACAGCGCCTGGTGGCCGAGGCAGACCGCCAGGAACGGCTGCTCGGTCTCGAGCAGCGACGCGACGGCCGCACGCAGCTTGGCCATCTTCGGGTCGGAACCGTCGCGCGGGTCGCCCGGCCCGGGCCCGACGATCACCAGATCAGCACCCTCGAAGGCACCATCGGCGTAGTCCTCGTGCCGGACCACCGACGAGGTCATCCCGAGCACCCGCAGGACGTGGCGCAGCATGCGTACGAAGTCGTCTTCGCCGTCCAGGATCACCGCGTGCTTGCCGGCGAGGTGGGCCGAGGGCTCCTCGTCGGCCTGGTCGGTGAGCCAGAACGACGACAGCCGGCGGTTGCGGGCGGCCAGGGTCAGCAGCAGGTCCTCGTCGTTGACCAGCTCGGACACATCCTGCGCCAAAGCAGGCGCGGCCGGCACCAGCCCGAAGGCGGACAGGATCCCGCCGGCCTTGGCGTGCGTCTCCGCGACCTCGTAGACGGGGTCGGAGTCGCGCACCAGGGTCGCTCCGGCACTCACCTTGAGCTCGCCGCTCAGCGACACGTCGGCGGTGCGGATCACGATCGGGCTGTCCACCGTCGGCGCGCCGGACTCGTCACGACCGAGCAGCGCGAGGGCGGCGCCGTAGTAGCCACGGCCCTCCGGCTCGTACTTCTTGATCAGGCGGCACGCGTTCTCGACCGGCGAGCCGGTGACCGTGGCGGCGTACATCGTGTCGCGCAGGATCTCGCGCGGGTCGCGGGCCGAGCGACCGGCGAGGAGGTATTCGGTGTGGATCAGCCGCGACATCGGCTTCAGGAACGGCCCGAGCACCTGGCCGCCCTGGTCGCAGATGTCGCACATCATCTTGAGCTCCTCGTCGACCACCATGAAGAGCTCGTAGACCTCCTTCTGATCCGTCAGGAAGTCGGTCAGCTGCCCCTTGAGGTCGTGGGCGATCTTCTCCGGCGTTCCCTCGAGATCGCGCGGCAGCCGGAACGTGCCGGAGATCGGGTTCATCCGGACGTCGCCGCCGTGGACGCTCACGTGTCGCTCCGGCGAGGCGCCGATGAGGTAGCGGTCGCCGGTGAAGAAGCAGTAGGTCCAGTACGCCCCGCGCTCGCGCTCGAGGAGACGACGCAGGATCGTGAGCGCGCGCTCGTGGTTCCAGTCGGAGAGCTGGGCCCGGTAGTGGCGGCCGATCACGAAGTTGGCGCCCTCGCCCTGGCCGATCTCGTCCTCGATGACGGTCTTGACCAGGTCGGCATAGGTGTCGTCGTCGACGTCGAACCCGCCGCGGTCCACGAACTCCACGGGGACGTCGGGAAGCGCCTCGATCACCTCGGCGACGGAGAACTCCCACTCGCGCTCCACGTCGACGACGACCAGCGGGGTGCGGTCGTCGTGGGCCTCGAAGCCCCGCTCGCTGACCTGCCGGAACGGCACCGCGAGCAGTCGGTCGGCCACCTTCCCCGGCTCCGGGGTGCCCTCCTCGAGAGGTACGTCGAGCAGCGACTCGACCACCGATCGCGTGCCCGCCAGCATGCCGACCGTGTCGCGATCACCCGCCCGCGAAGAGCGCCGGATGATCGCCCACGCCTCGTGCCCCGTGATCTCCTGGATCGCGGTCTGGGCAGGGCTGTTGGTCGTCATGGGATGAGCCTAATCCGCAGGATCGCGCGTGACCCATTCGATTCGGATGGTGAAAGCGGCGCCCGTGCAACCCCGCGACGCCCCTGAACCGTTGACAGTGCGTGAGACGTTTCCAAGACGCCGAATTCGAGGCCTTCGTACGCCGCCACCGCGCGCCGCTCGTCGGCACTGCCCGGCTGCTGACCGCCGGCGACGCCCACCTGGCCGAAGACCTGGTCCAGACAACGCTGGTCAAGGTCTATCTGGCCTGGGGACGAGCGTCGCAGCAGCCCGCTGCGTACGCTCGCCGGACCCTGGTCAACTGCTTGATCGACCACCGCAGGCGCCCGTTCTTCCGGCGGGAGCAGGGCGCGGTCTCGCTGCCCGAGGCTCCGGTCGAGGACCCGGCGATGGTCGATCCCGAGCTGGTCGCCGCGCTGGCCGAGCTCCCACCGCGGCAGCGCGCCGCCGTCGTGCTCCGGCACGTCCACGACCTCTCGGTCGACGAGGTCGCCGACGCGCTCAGCTGCTCGACCGGAACCGTGAAGTCCCAGACCGCTCGCGGCCTGGACAAGCTCCGGGCGCTGCTCACCCCCACCCAACTGACAGGAGACTCCCGATGAACGACGTGATCGACCGCCTCGCCCGCCTGACCCCGTCCCCGGCCGCCCCGACCGAGGATGCCGCCGCCGACCTCCGCCGCGGCCACCAGGCGCTCTCCCGGCGCCGGATCAAGCGCGGCGCTCTCGGCGCGGCCACCCTGACCCTCGCCGTCGGCGGCGCGTTCGGCGGGATCGCCCTGACCTCCGACAACGGGGGCACGCCGACGGTCCAGGCTGCCGACAACGTACGCCTCGTCGACTACAACGGGACCCAGATGCCCGGCTACACCGTGGCGAAGGTGCCCGAGGGGTTCGTGCTGCAAGGATCCGACCACTACGTCCTCGCCGTCGCCCGCCCCGACGACAAGTCGTCCATCAGCGACTTCCAGGACAAGATCGTGGTCACCCTCGAATCGGCCTCGTCGCCCGCCGAGGGCGGCAGCGACACCACCGTCAACGGCCAGCCCGCGACCCTCGTCACCACCCCCGACGGCGCCACGATGCTCAAGTACGCCTACCGCGACCTCACCGTCGTCATCCAGATGTGGAACACCATCCACCTCACCGACGAGCAGCTCGTCGAGTTCGCCGAGGGCGTCGAGGTCACCGCCGACGCCAAGCCCTCCGTCGGCTGACCCTGCTCCCGACGCCCACCCGCGCCGCTAGGCTTCGCGGGTGGGCGTCAACGATCTGAACAACGACGACTTCGAACGGCTCTACGGCCCCTGGGCGACGCACACGCCGACTGACGTGGCCGCCCTCTTCGAGGGCTATCCCGGCACCTGGTGGATCGCGGGCGGTTGGGCGATCGAGGCGTTCACCGGCGTCGGGCGCGACCACGAGGACACCGACACCTGTGTGCTCCGCAGTGAGCTCGCCGCGCTGCGCAAGCATCTGGCGGAGCGCTTCGACGTTTGGGCGGCCGGCACCACGGCGCTGCGTCCGCTGCTCCCGGACGACGATCCCGACGGCGCCGCGGACGATGTCCTTTGGGAGACCGAGGGTCAGGTCTGGACGCGGCGGAGCGCTCATGATCCGTGGGAGTATGACCTGCTGCTCAACCCTGGCACCGCCGATGAGTGGGTCTACCGGCGGGACGAGTCAATCCGGATGCCGATGTCCGAGGCGGTCTGGGAGCGCGACGGGATCCTCTACCTCCAGCCCGAGATCCAGCTCCTCTACAAGGCCCCGGGGCTCCGCTCGAAGGATCAGCTCGACTTCGACAACACGCTGCCGCTGCTCGATGACCGACGCCGACGCTGGCTGCATCGCGTGCTCGAGCAGACCTTGCCCGGCCACCGCTGGACCGTGGCCCTCTAGTCACACCCGCCATAGCCGAGTCGGCGCGTTACCGCGGACCCTGCCGAGTCGGCGCGTTATGACGCGCCGGCTCGGCGGGATTCTGCGTCAGGAGACGGTGGTCAGCAGCTGGGTGGCGCGGGTGAGGACGACGTAGAGGGTGGCGCGGCCGGTGGCCGACTCGCGTTCGATCTCGTCGGGGCTGACCACGATGATGCCGTCGAACTCGAGGCCCTTGGTGTCCAGGCCGGTGAGGACGACGATGCGGTCCTCACCGGAGGGCACCGAGGTGGGATCGGCGGCGGAGGCAGCAGCCGAGGGAGCGTCGGCTGCGAACTCCGACCAGGACGCCAGCCATGAGTTGACCTCGGAGCGGCGCGCGACCGGGACCACGATGCCGACGGTCCCTCCGACCTGCGACGCGATCTCGCCGACTGCCTCCCGGGTGGCCTTCTCCAGGTCGGCCGCGTGCTCGATGACCTGCGGCTCGACGCCGGTGGAGCGGACCGCGGTGGGCAGGTCGGCGTCGAGCCCGACCCGCTCGGCGTAGGCGGCGGCGAAGCCGTAGATCTCGGCAGAGTTGCGGTAGTTCGTGGACAGGTGGAACGCGTGTACCGGCTTGCCCTCGAGCGCCTTGGCCCGGACGGCCTCGGCCTCCTCCGCCACCGGCCACGAGGACTGGGCGGGGTCGCCGACGATGGTCCAGGAGGCCGTACGTCCCCGGCGACCGACCATCCGCCACTGCATCGGGGTGAGGTCCTGGGCCTCGTCGATGAGGATGTGGGCGAACGGGTCGTCGTCGATCCGGTAGGTCGGCGGGCGCCAGCCCCGGCCCGAGGAGAACTCGCGGTCGGAGGCGGTCATCAGCTCGGCGATGTCGATGCCGCTCTGGTCGGCGTCCCGCTCGTCGGCGACCTGCTCGGGGATGTCACCGATCGCGTAGCGGAGCTCGTCGAGCAGCGGGATGTCCTCGATCGCCAGGTCGGCATCGGTCAGGCCACGACCGGCCCACGACTTGAGGAGCAGCTGCTGCTCGTCGTGGGTCAGGATCCCCTCGGAGACACGGGCGAGGAACTCGGGCTCACGGAGCCAGCCGAGCACCTCGCGCGCCTCCAGCGCCGGCCACCAGGTGGCGGCGAACTCGAGGAAGGCCGGGTTGTCGAGCATCTCGTCGTTGAAGACCTCGCGGCCTCGCTCGCGGCCGCGCTCGCCGCGTACCTGACGCCAGAGGATGTCGAGAAGCAGCTGAGGTACGCGGCGCAGCTGCTGGTTGCGCCGACCCTGACCCATCAGCTGGCGCCGCAGGTCACCGAGGCGCTTGCCGTCCAGCCGCAGCGAGTCGTCGCGGTAGAAGACCTTGAACTCGCGCGGGGAGCCGGGCGCCTGCTGGCGCGAGGCACGGCGCAGCACCTCGGCCATCCGGACCGAGCCCTTCACATCGGCGACGGCGGGGTCGTTGTGCCACGTCGCGCGTACGCCGTCCACGACCTCACCCAGCGAACGCAGCGCCACCGCGGTCTCACCGAGGCTCGGCAGGACGCGTTCGATGTAGCGCATGAAGACGCCCGACGGCCCCACGATGAGCACGCCACCGGACTCGTAGCGGCGACGTTCGGTGTAGAGCAGGTAGGCGGCCCGGTGGAGAGCGACCACGGTCTTGCCCACGCCCGGACCGCCGGAGATGGTCGTGACACCCTTGCCGGGCGCGCGGATGGCCTTGTCCTGCTCGGCCTGGATGGTCGCGACGATGGAGTGCATCGTGCGGTCCCGGGCGCGGCTGAGCTGGGCGATCAGCGCGCCCTCTCCGACGATCGGCAGGTCGGCGCCGGAGCTCTCCAGCGCGTCGGCGTCGAGCAGCTCGTCCTCGACACCGATCACGCTCTGTCCCTCGGAGCGGAGCACCCGCCGCCGGATCACCGACCTCGGCTCGACCGCGGTGGCCTGGTAGAACACCGCTGCCGCCGGCGCCCGCCAGTCGATCAGCAGCGAGTCACGCTCGGCGTCGCGCAGGCCGATGCGGCCGACGTAGCGCGGCTCCGGGTCGACCGACGGGTCGAGGTCGAGGCGGCCGAAGACGAGCCCCTCGTGAGCGGCATCGAGCTGCGCGATCCGTCGCGCCGCCTGGAAGGCGAACGCGTCGCGCTCGACCAGACCACCCTCATGCCCCAGGGCCCCACGTTCGCGGCCCTCGTTGGCCAACTCCTGCGCAGCGCGCGCCGACTCCCCCAGCTGGAGGTAGACACGATCTACGAACCCCTGCTCCTGAGCGATCTCGCGCTCAGCCAGCTTGTCGTTCAACTGGATGTTCCCCCGTCACAAAGATCCACACCCGCCGTGCGCCCCCCATGGCGCACGGCAAGGAGGTAACTCTACCCCCGACGTGGTGTTATGCGGGCACGGGTGCCATCAGTCGACCGGGCGGTAGACCACCACGGCTCCTTCGAAGGGCTTCTGCTCTTTGGCACTCGTCCCCAGTTCGTCCTTGGTCGTCTCGAGAGCGACGTTGTAGGTGTCGTACGCCGGCAGATGGCTGCCTACCGTGTAGCCGCACCCGCCGGTGTTGTCCGACGAGGTGAAAGGGTCGGTACCCCGGTCCAGGTTCCGCGACGTCACGCGGACCGTGACCGACCAGCCACAGGTCAGGTATCCGACCAGCGCGGGTCGGCGCCCGGTGCTCACCATCGTCGAGAACGTACGAGTCTTCGAGATCGGCACGACCCGGTCCACCTGCCAGCGGCGACCGTCCTGCTCGGTGATCCGGTCAGTCTTCATGGCCCCGAGGTCGACCTGCTCACCGACCTCGTAGACGGCGACCCCGAGGTGCACGGCGACGTCCTCAGGCGGATTGGTCGATCCGTCCTGGCGCTCGGCGACCAGCGTGACCGTGTGTCGGCCCCGGGACAGCTGTCGCTGCAACATCTGGCTGATCGCCAGGTCGGGCGCCGACAGGTCGACCGACTCGTCGCTGCAGTTGCCGCGGCCGATCTCCTTGCCGTCGATCCGATACCCGAACTCGAAAGCGCCGGCGGGGTCCTGACAGAGAGGCGCAATCGCGATCGGCCGACCGCTCGCCCTGAACGAGTAGCGGACCAGGGTGTCGTCCGGATCGCCGAACTCCCCACCGAGAAGCGTCGCGCCCCCATAGGTCGTCGGAAACAGCCGACCTGCACGACTGACTCCGTCGCCGACCACCAACCCGGTCCTCTCGTAGAGGCCCAGCGACACCTTCCCACCGTCGGGCGCATCGGTCACCTCCACGCTGATGCGACCGCGGTCGTGATAGGGAATCGGATACAGCGCGGATCGCTCCTCGCCTCTGATCCGCAGCACCGGTTCGTCGTTGATGTAGACCGTCGCGGTGCCGGTCTCCAGGCCCGTCGCGCGTGCGGCGACCGCCCAATGGCCGTCGTCGCTCGGCGCAGCCACCTTGATCTGATCCCGATCCGCACCGACCTCGAGCACCTCGGTCTCGGCCAGGTCGTAGGTGAAGTGCAGGGCCGTCACCTCGCCGGGCAGCCCAGCGACGGGTGGGCGTCCGAGGCCCGGGAGCAGTGCCACCAGGCCGGCCCCCGCGATCACTGCGGCAGCGACAGCGGCGACAACCCCTCGCCGCAGCGTACGAACCTTACGAATCCGTCGATGGACGGAACCGCTGCGAACGGCCGCCGAATCACCGGCCCGGTCCGCATGGGTCGCCAGCGTCGTACGGAGATCCTCGATGGAGTTCATCAGTTCTCCTCCTGGGCCGGAGCGAGGGCAGGGTCGATGCGGAGCTTGGCGAGGGCCTTGGAGGTCTGGGACTTGATGGTGCCGACCGAGCAGCCCAGGATCTCGGCCGTCTGGACCTCGGTGAGGTCCTCGAAGTAGCGGAGCACGACGACGGCACGCTGCCGCCGGGGCAACCTCCCGAGCGCCGTCCACAGGTCGTGGGCGCCCTCCTCGGGGTGGTCGACGGAGCTCTCGACCAACTCCAGGACGGGCTGCTCGCCGTTCCACTTCCGTCGCCACCACGAGGTGTAGGTGTTGACGAAGATCCTGCGGACGTACGCCTCGTGGCTCTCGATCTTTGCCCAGGTGAACCACGCCTTGGTCAGCGCAGTCTGCAGCAGGTCCTCGGCGAGCGCGTGGTCACGCGTGAGGAGATAGGCGGTACGCAGCAGCGCACCCGACCGCGCGGCCACGAAGTCGTCGAAATCGACCGCCGCGACGCTCACCTCACGCTCGCGCCTGGTCGGCGCGATGGCATCCGTCGTCATGTCCACCCTGACCGTGTGGGTGGCCAGAATGGTTGCCCCACGCTGTTCTTGTTTCTTGGGCTACTTCTTGCGAGACAGGAAGGCGGTCATCGCCTCGCGGGCCTCGTCGGAGCCGAAGAGGCGGGCGGAGAGGGCGGCCATCTCCTCACCGCCGGCGTCGATGTGCTCGACCAAGCCGCGGACCATGAGGCGTTTGGTCTCGCGCAGGCCCTGGGGGGAGCCCTCGAGGAGCGAGGAGGTGATGGCGGAGACCTCGTCGTCGAGCGACTCGGCCGGGACGGCGGCGGTCAGGATGCCGATCCGGGCGGCCTCGGCGGCGTCGAACTTGTCGCCGGTGAGGAAGTAGCGGGAGGCGGCGCGGGCGTCGATCCGGGGCAGGATCGAGAGGGAGATCGCGGCGGGAGCCAGACCCAGCCGGACCTCGGTGAGCGCGAAGGAGACGGTGTCGGCGGCGATCGCGATGTCGGCGGCGGCGACGAGCCCGAGGCCGCCGGCGCGCACGGGGCCCTGGACCTTCGCCACGACGGGCTTGGTCAGGGCGACGATGGTGCGCTGGAGACGTACGATCCCGCGGGTGCCCTCCTCCATCGGCACTGTCGCAGCCTCGGAGAGGTCGGCGCCGGAGCAGAAGACGGTGCCGGTCGCCTGGAGCACGACCGCCTTGACCGAGGCGTCCTTGTCGGACGCGTGCAGCGCCTCGAACAGCTCGGTGACCAGCTGGCGGGAGAGCGCATTGCGGTTGGCCGGGGAGTCGAGGGTGATGGTGGCGACACCGTCGGCGACGTCGAGGTGAACGAGCTCGGCGGGGGTTTCGGGCGACTCAGTCATGGGGCAGACCTTACGGTGCTTGACTGGACGTGTGGACCCGGTCCTCTATGCATTTTCCGCCATCCCCCGGGAGGGCTTCCTGCCTCCCGGGGAACGCGACTTCGCGGGCTTCGACGAGCCGCTTCCGATCGGCCACGGGCAGACCAACTCGCAGCCTCGAACCGTGGCCGACATGCTGCGACTTCTCCAGGTGGAACCGGGCGACAAGGTGCTCGACGTCGGCTCCGGGTCGGGCTGGACCACCGCCCTGCTCGCCCACCTGACCGGTCCCGAGGGCAGTGTCATCGGGGTCGAGCTGGAGCCGTCCCTGGTCAGGTTCGGCCGCCGGAACCTGGCCGCGACCGCCCAGCCGTGGGCCCGCATCGAGAAGGCGAAGCCCGGGGTCCTGGGGTGGCCGCGGCAGGCTGCGTACGACCGCATCCTCGTCTCCGCCGAGGCCGATGCGCTGCCGAACGAGCTGATGGACCAGCTGGCCACGCCCGGTCGGATGGTGGTCCCGGTCGCCGGCCTGATGATGCTGGTCGAACGGAACGAGACCGGCACGGCGCGGCTCAGCAGCCACGGCTGGTATCGCTTCGTGCCGCTGCGCAGGAAGCCCTAAGGAGTACGCCGCGTCGGCTCGTCGTCGTCGGGATGCGGCAGCGCGCGCAGCTGGCCCGGCGGCACCGGGGGCGGCGGCTTGGTCGGCGGCAGGGGTTGGCTGAACTCGTCGCGGCGACGGATCTGCCGAGCGGTCTTGCGGAGCCAGGAGGGGTCCATGACGATCTCGTGGCTGTTGCCGTCGGGCCCGTCGAAGGTGACCGCGACCGTCTCGAAACCCTTGTGGCGCTGCATCAGGGCATAGCTCGCGTAGGCGCGGCGGTCGGCCTCGGTCAGCTCGACGTCGTCGGTGAAGAGGGTCAGCAGCGCGCGCGGCCACAGGTGACGGGAGTAGACGACGTTGACCTCGATCGAGATCACCACCATCAGCGCCGCGATATAGAGGAACGCGACCAGACCGAGGACCAGCGCGAAGGTCTGGTTCATGCCACGGGTGGCGGCGAGCACATGCTGGACGAACTCCGCGCCGAAGTACTGCAGCACCTGCCACAGCAGCGCGAACGTGAACGCCCCCGGGAGGGCGTGCCCGAGCGCGTGGTCGCGCGTGGTCGCCATCCGGAAGACGACGCAGAGCATGCCGGTGACAATCACGACGGTGCCGAGGATCACCAGCCAGTAGCCGACGTCGACCGCCTTGAACCCGAGGAAGTCGGTGCGGCTCAGCACCAGCGACAACGCGGTCACCGAGAGGATGGCCAGACCGCCGGCGGCGAGCATGAGCAGCGCCCGCACCCTCAGCAGGATCGGGTTGGGACGGCTGTTGCGCGGCACGGACCAGGCGGTGTTGACCGCGTTCTGCAACGAGAGGCCGAGGCCGAGCGCACCGTAGAGGGCCGTGATACCACCGATGATGATCGCCCCGGTCGAGCCGGTGAGCTCCTTGCGGCCGAGCTGGTCGCCGATGATCGGGAACTGCGCCAGCGCCGTGTCGAGCACCGCCTCCTGCAGGGTCGGGTTGCCCTCGAGCACGAAACCGAGGATCGAGGAGGCGAGCAGCAGGAGCGGGAAGACGGCCACGAAGGCGTAGTAGGTGATGATCGCGGCGAGGTTGTTGCCCTGGTCGTCCCAGAACTTGTACATCACAGCCAGCGGGAACGCGACCGGCGGGAACCGGCGCTGAGCCCGATCCATTGCCGTCGCCGCTCCAGCCATAAGGGTCAGGCTAACCCCTGTGCGACCCGATAGATTGAACCTCGGTCAGGTCAGCAGGCCAGCACACTCGAGGAGATGACCCACCAGATGTCCAACTTCGGCCCGCCCCCGGGGCCGCCGCCAGGCGCACCGCAGGACCCCGCTCGTGGACCGCAGCCGCAGGCCCCACCCTGGGCACAGCAGGCGTACGTCCCCTCCGGCCCGCCGCTCGCGCCCTGGGTTCAGCGCTTCGCCAGTGGTCTCGTGGACGCCGTGCTGCTGGTGCCGTTCTATCTCGTCGCCAGTGTGGGCGGCGGCCTGGCTCGTGAGTCCGGCATCATCGTCACCGGGCTCGGGGTCCTGGCCATCGTGGCGGGATGGTTCGGCTTCCTCGCCTTCGCGATCTGGAACCAGGTGATCCGGCAGGGCCGCACCGGGCACACGATCGGCAAGGGTCTACTTCGCATCAAGCTCGTCGGGAAGGACCCCGGTGCGACAGCCGGCGTTCCACTGACGCTGTTCCGGCAGGCCTTGAACGCGATCGGCTGGGTGCTGATCTTCCTCACGTACTACGCAGGCTTCGCCTTCCTGTTCTTCGGCGCCGCCATCTGCCTCGTCAACTACATGTGGCCCCTGTGGGACAAGCGGAGGCAGACGCTCGCCGACAAGCTCGTCGGGACCCTCGTCGTCGTGGAGCCGCGGTCGCAGACCTGACGGTCTCAGGCGTGTGCGCTGACATTTGCGTTCCGATGTGGCCATACTCGGCCCCATGTCTAACTACGGCCCGCCTCCTGGCGCCCCGCAGGACCCCTCCGGCCAGCCCCTGCCGCCGACTCCGCCGCCGGCGCCGGCCTACGGTCAGCCCAGCGCTCCGCCGCCTCCGCCCGCGCCCGGCTACGGCGCCGCCCCCGCCGCTCCGACCGGCTACGGGGCCGCCCCGGCCGGCTACGGCTATGGCGCCCCGACCCCGCCGTACGCCTCCTGGGGTGCACGTGCGGGTGCCTTCATCATCGACGGGCTCGTCGGCGCGGTGGCCATGATCCCGTTCTGGATCGGCTACGGCCTGCTCATCGGCGGAGCCGCCGCGGGTGGTGTCTCGGAGTATGACCCGAACACCGGCATGTACACGTCCGCCGGCGAGCCCAACGGGGCCCTCATGGCCATCGGCGGGCTCCTCATGTTCATCGGCTTCCTCGTGTCTCTCGCCTTCCTGTACTGGAACTACGGCCTGAAGCAGGGCAAGACGGGCTACTCGATCGGCAAGGGCGTCCTCGGCATCAAGGTCGTCAAGGAGGCCGACGGCCAGGTCCTCGGCACCTGGTTCTCGATCGGGCGCTTCTTCGTTCACTACCTCGACCAGCTCGCCTGCTACATCGGCTACCTGTGGCCGCTGTGGGACGACAAGCGCCAGACCTTCGCCGACAAGATCCTCAGCACGATCGTGATCATCGAGCCGAAGAAGTAGAGGCAGACGTACGCATCAGGGCCGGTCGCTCACGCGACCGGCCCTGTTTCTGTTCTCTGGTGCGGGATCAGTAGGACTTCGGGAGCCCCAGGGTGTGCATGGCGATGTAGTTGAGGATCATCTCCCGGCTGACCGGGGCGATCCGGCCGAGACGGGCGGCGACGAGCTGGTTGGCCAGGCCGTACTCGACCGTGAGGCCGTTGCCGCCGTGGGTGTGGACCGCGGCATCGGTGGCGTTGCAGGCGACCTCGCCGGCTGCGTACTTGGCCATGTTGGCGTACTCGCCCGCCCCCGCGTCGTCACCGGCGTCGTAGAGTGCGGCGGCCTTCTGCCACAGCAGGCGAGCCTGCTCCAGCTCGATCTTGACCTTCGCGAGCGGGTGCGCGATGCCCTGGTGGGAGCCGATCGGGGCGTCCTTCCAGACCGAGCGGTCCGCGGCATACGCCACTGCCTTTCCGAGCGCGTAGCGGGCCATGCCGCAGGAGAGAGCCGCGCCCATGATCCGCTCGGGGTTGAGGCCGGCGAAGAGCTGCCAGATGCCGCCGTCCTCGTCGCCGACGAGGGCGTCTGCCGGGAGGCGTACGTCGTCGATGAAGAGGGTGAACTGCTTCTCCGGCGCCTCCCAGGCCATCGGGATGACCTGCTTGGTGAAGCCCTCGGAGTCGGTCGGGACCACGAAGAGGGCCGGCTTGAGCTTGCCCGTCTTGGCGTCCTCGGTCCGGGCCACGATGAGGACCGAGTCGGCCTCGTCGACGCCGGAGATGAAGGTCTTCTGGCCGCTCAGCACCCAGCTGTCGCCGTCCTGCTTGGCCGTGGTGGTGATCTTGTGGGAGTTGGAGCCGGCGTCGGCCTCGGTGATCCCGAAGGCCATCAGCAGGCTCCCGTCGGCGATGGCGGGAAGCCAGCGCTTCTTCTGCTCCTCGGTCCCGCAGCGGCCGATGATCGAGCCGCAGATCGCGGGGCTGACGACCATCATCAGCAGCGGGGCGCCGGCGGTCGCGGCCTCCTCGAGCACCGCGGCCAGGTCGCCCATGCCACCGCCACCGCCGCCGTACTCCTCGTCGATGTTGACGCCGAGGAACCCGTGGCGGCCCATCTCGAGCCACATCTCGGTCATCTTGCCGCCCTCGCGGGCCTGCTTGGCGACGAAGTCGTGACCGTACTTCCCGGCCAGCTTCGCCACCGCCTCACGCAGCGCGGTCCGCTCCTCGGGCTCACTGAATGCTGTTGCGGTCATGCTGTCTCCTCCTCGACGACGGCCAGCACCTCGCCGGCGGCGACCTGGGTTCCTGGTGTGACGTTGATCTGGGTGAGTACGCCGTCGGTCGGCGCGGTCACGGTGTGCTGCATCTTCATCGCCTCCAGAACCAGCAGCGGCTGGCCCTCTTCGACACTGTCTCCCGCCTCGGCGAGCACGCTGACGACCGACCCCGGCATCGGCGCCAGCAGGCTCCCGGGCTGGGCCTGGGTGGCCGGGTCGGTGAACCTCGGGCGCCTCCTCAGCGCGGTGTGACCGAACGAGGAGTCGATATCGACCTGATCGCCCTCGATCGAGACCGCGTACGTCGTGCGCAGCCCGTCCTTCTCGAGCACAACCCGCTCTTGACCTGCGTCGATGATCTCGAAGCCGTCGACTCGATAGCCGTCGCGGGTGCCGTACCACTCGGCGACGAGACCGTCCTCGGACCCGTCCTCGAAGACCGTCCGCTGCGGCTGGTTGGTGACGTTGCGCCAGGCGACCGGGATCCCGGGCCGGCGGGTCCGCTCAGCCAGGGCGATCGCGGCGGCCACCGGGGCACCGGGGTCGTCGACCGTTGAAAGAAAAGCTTCTTTCGCGAGCAGGGCGGTGGTGACCTCGCCGCTCCGGAACGAGTCCGAGCCGAGGATCCCGACCAGCTGCTCCCGGTTGGTCACCAACCCGTGGATCCTGGCCGTACGCAGCACCGAGACCAGGCGCCGGATCGCGGCGTCACGGGTGGGCGCGTGCACGATCACCTTCGCCAGCATCGCGTCGTAGAACGTGCTGACCTCGGAACCCGACGTGTAGCCCGCGTCGATCCGGGCATCGCCGGCGAACTCCAGCGCCGTCAACGTCCCGGACTGCGGCTGATAGTCCGCGGACGGGTCCTCGGCGTAGAGCCGCACCTCGATCGCATGCCCATCAACCCCGCTGGTTGAGCCGCGAGAGAGCGTGTCGAAACCCACACCTCCACCTTCCGCGACAGCGATCTGCAGCTCCACCAGATCGACCCCGTGGACCAGCTCGGTCACCGGGTGCTCGACCTGCAGGCGCGTGTTCATCTCCAGGAACCAGAACCGCTCAGTGGCCGCGTCGTAGAGGAACTCGACGGTCCCCGCGCCGCGGTAGTCGATCGCCGCGGCAGCGTTCCGGGCGGCCTCGTGCAGCGCCTCTCGGACCGCGTCGGGCAGCAGCGGGGCCGGGGACTCCTCGACGACCTTCTGGTGGCGACGCTGCACCGAGCAGTCGCGCTCGCCGAAGACGGCGACGTTGCCGGCGCCGTCGCCGACGACCTGGACTTCGACGTGGCGGCCGGCCTCGACGTACGGCTCGACGAAGACGGTTCCGTCCCCGAAGGCGGACGCGGCCTCGGCCTCGGCCTTGGCGATCTCGGCGCCGAGAGCGTCGAGCGAGCGAACGATCCGCATCCCGCGCCCGCCGCCGCCCGCGGAGGCCTTGACCAGCAGCGGGAGGTCGGACTCGACGGGCGAAGCCGGCGCCTCCAGGACCGGGACCCCGGCAGCGGCCATGATCTTCTTGGCCTCGATCTTGGAGCCCATCTGCTCGATCGACTCCGGCGCCGGCCCGATCCAGACCAGACCGGCCGCCTCGACGGCGCGCGCGAAGTCGGCGTTCTCCGACAGGAACCCGTAGCCCGGATGGATCGCGTCGGCACCGGCCACCTTCGCCGCCTCGATGATGAGGTCGGCGCGGAGATAGGTCTCGGCAGGGGCGTTGCCGGGGAGGCGTACGGCATGGTCCGCCTCCGCCACGAACGGCAGGTCCGCGTCGGCGTCGGAGTGCACCGCGACGGTCTCGATCCCGAGCTTGCGGGCGGTGCGGAAGACGCGCGAGGCGATCTCGGCGCGGTTGGCGACCAGAATTCGGTTGATCATGGCACTCACATCCTGAAGACGCCGAAGTTCATGGCGCCTTCGACGGGTCGGGTGGCGATGGCGGAGAGGCAGAGGCCGAGGACGGTGCGGGTGTCGCGCGGGTCGATGACCCCGTCGTCGTAGCCGAGGCCGGAGAGGAACATCGGCAGCGACTGCTCCTCGACCATCCCCTCGACCATCTCCTTGACGCCCTTGAACCCCTCGGCGTCGAAGACCTCGCCCTTCTTCTCCGCGGACTCGCGGGCGACGATCTCCATCACGCCGGCGAGCTGGGCCGGCCCCATCACCGCGGACTTCGCGGAGGGCCAGGTGAAGAGGAAGCGAGGGTCGTACGCACGGCCGTTCATGCCGTAGTTGCCTGCGCCGTAGGACGCGCCCATGATCACGGTCACGTGCGGGACGGTGGAGTTGGAGACCGCGTTGATCATCAGGGCACCGTGCTTGATGATGCCGCCCTGCTCGTACTCCGTGCCGACCATGTAGCCGGTGGTGTTGTGCAGGAAGAGCAGCGGGGTGTCCTTCTGGTTGGCGAGCTGGATGAACTGCGCCGCCTTCTGGGCCTCCTCCGACATCAGCACGCCGCGCGCGTTGGCGAGGATGCCGATCTCGTAGCCGTGCAACCGGGCCCAGCCGACGCAGAGGCTCGATCCGTAGAGCGGCTTGAACTCGTCGAAAGCGACCTCGTTGTCCGGACCGGTCCCGTCGACGATCCGCAGGATCGCCTCGCGGGGGTCGAACGGCTCCTTGAGGTCGGTCGGGATCAGGTCGAGCAGGCCGTCGGGGTCGAGCTCGGGCTCGTAGGACGCCTTCGGCTCCGGGCCGCGCTTGCGCCAGTTGAGCCTGGCCACGACCCGGCGTGCCTGGCGGATCGCGTCGTGCTCGTCGACGGCGAGGAAGTCCGAGGAGCCGGAGATGCGCGAGTGCATCTCCGCACCGCCCAGCGACTCGTCGTCGGTGTCCTCGCCGGTGGCCATCTTCACCAGCGGCGGGCCGGCCAGGAAGACCTTCGCCCCCTCCTTGACCATGATCACGTAGTCGCTCATGCCGGGGACGTACGCACCGCCGGCCGTGGAGTTGCCGAAGACCACCGAGACGGTGGGCTGCTTGCGGGCGGAGGCTCTTGTCAGGTCGCGGAAGCCCTTCCCGCCCGGGATGAAGATGTCCTTCTGGGTGGGCAGGTCGGCGCCGCCGGACTCGGTCAGGTTGATCGTCGGCAGACCGTTCTTCTCGGCGATCTCGGCCGCCCGGAAGGAGCGCTTGAGGGAGTAGGGGTTGAGCGCCCCGCCCTTCACCGTCGGGTCGTTGGCGACGATCATGCACTCGACACCCTCGACCACACCGATGCCGGTGATGATCGAGCCACCGACCGGGAAGTCGCTGCCCCAGCCGATCAGCGGCTGGGTCTCCAGGAACGGGCTGCCCTCGTCCAGGAGCAGCTCGATCCGCTCGCGGGCGAGGAGCTTGCCGCGATCCTTGTGGCGCTTGACGTACTTCTCGCCGCCGCCGGCCGCAGCCTTGGCGTGCTCGGCGTCCAGGGCCTCGATCTTCTCGAGGAGGGCCTCTCTATTTCCGCTCATCGGTCCAGTCCCAACAGCTTGGCGGCCAGGTCCGTCATCACTTCGGTGGCTCCTCCTCCGATCGGCAGGATCCGGGCGTCGCGATAGTGCCGCTCGACCTCGGTCCCGTGCATGTATCCCGTCCCGCCGTGGAGCTGGACGGCCTGGTCGACGACCCAGGTGCAGGCGTCGACCGCTGTCTGCTTGGCCAGCGCCGCCTCGGCGATCGTGGCCTGGGTCGACCCCTCGCGGTCGTATCTCGCGACCACGGCGTGGGTATAGGCCTTGGCCACCTCGACCTGCCGGTGCATCTCGACGAGCTTGTGGCGTACGACCTGACGCTTGATCAGGGGCTCGCCGAAGGTCTCGCGCCGGCGGCAGTAGTCGATGGTGAGCGCCAGGCAGCGCGCGGCGGTGCCGTAGCCCTGTACGGCCAGCGCGATCCGCTCGGTCACGAACGCCTCGGCGATGTAGACGAAGCCGGCGTTCTCGTCACCGACGAGATTGGCGGCCGGAACACGTACGTCCTCGAAGGCGAGCTCCGCGGTGTCGGAGCAGTGCCAGCCCATCTTGGCGAGCTTGCGGGTGACCGTGAAGCCGGGGGTGTCCTTGTCGATCACCAGCAGGCTGATCCCACCGGCACCCTTCCCGCCCGTGCGTACGGCGGTGGTGACGAAGTCGGCGCGGCAGCCAGAGGTGATGAACGTCTTGGAGCCGTTGACGACGAGCTCGTCACCGTCGCGCGTTGCGGTCGTGCGGAGGTGGGCGACGTCGGAGCCGCCGTCGGGCTCGGTGATCGCGAGGCTGCCGATCTTCTCGCCGGCCAAGGTCGGCCTCACGTATCGGTCGATGAGGTCGTCCGAGCCGTGCCTGGCGATGTGCGGCAGCGCGATCCCGTGGGTGAACAGGCCCGCGAGCAGGCCGGACGAGGCGCCCTCGGACATCAGCCCCTCGGTCACCGCAACCGTGTCGGCAAGCCCGCCACCCTCACCGCCGGCCGCCTCCGGGAACCCGATCCCGAGCAGGCCCTGCTTGGCGGCGGCCTTGTGCAGATCCCGCGGGATCTCCTGGTTGTCCTCCCAGACCTGGAGGTCAGGGAAGACTTCACGGCGGGCGAATTCGGCGCCCAGCTCGAACAGGTCGTTGCTCACAGAAACTCCTGCGGGATGTCGACAAATCGGCTCCGGGCCCACTCGCCCAAGCCCTTCGCCTGCGGGTCGAACCGCGTCGAGGCGGCTACGCCCTCCCCGAGCAGGTCGTGGATGACGATGTTCACGCCGCGCAGGTGCGGCAGCGGCGTGATGTCGATGGCCAGGTCCTCGGCCTCGGGCAGCAGCTGCTTGACCCACTCCGGGGTAACCGTGTCCAGCAGCCAGTCGACGGCCGCCTCCGGCCGCCCCTGCGGCACCCAGAGCCCGAGGTTGGCGTCGCCGCCCTTGTCCCCGGATCGGGCATAGACCAGCTCCCCCAGCGCTCGCCGAGAGGTCGCCCCCGTCGGCCGAAGCGTCGCTCCGGTCGGTCGAGTGGTCCCATCGCGTGACGTCTCGGCCGACGTACGTGACGCCTCGGCATAAGCGAGGGGCGAAGGGACTTCGTAGGTCGAACCATCCGGGAGGTGGACGGTCTCGGTGGCGCGGTCGCGCCGGACGTACGCAGCCTTGTAGATCCCGAACGGAGACGGCCGTCCCGGGGGCGCGGTGACGTGGAAACCCGGGTAGGAGGCGAGCGCCAGCTCGATGGCCGGGGCGGTCAGCGCGCGGCCGACTGCATCAGCGTCCGCGGCGCGGGCGGAGAGCCGCAGGATGCAGGCGGCTCCCTCCTCGGTCGGGGAGTCGGGCGCGGGGATGCGGTAGGTCGACCAGGTGTAGTCGGGCCCGATCGGGAGCTCGGCGTCGAGCTGGTCCCGCAGCCAGGTGGCCTTGGCGTCGATGTCGGGGCCGGTGAGCACGAACTCGGCGGAGTTGCGGTAGCCCCCGAGCGAGTTGACGGCGACCTTGAGCGTGGCCGGCGGCGGGGTGCCCGTCACGCCCGTGATCGCCACCCGGTCGATCCCAACCTCCTGCAGACGGATCGACGTCAGGTCGGTGGTGACGTCGGGACCGAGATAGAGCGGACCCTGGATCTCGTAGAGCAGCTGTGCGGTGACCGTGTCGACCGTGACCGTGCCGCCGGTCTCGTCCTGCTTGGTGATGATCGAGGAACCGTCGACGGCGATCTCGGCGACCGGGAAGCCCAACGGACGCGCCCGAGCCTGGGGCGACATGGTCAGGAACCCGGAGAAGTTGCCGCCGGTGGCCTGGGTGCCGCACTCGATCACGTGCCCGGCGACCACGGCGCCCGCAAGCTCGTCGTAGGAGTCGCGTTTCCAGCCGTGGTGGGCGATCGCCGGCCCGACGACGACGCTCGCATCGGTGACGCGACCGGTGACGACGATGTCGGCGCCAGCGTCCAGCGCGTGCGCGATCCCGAAGGCACCGAGATAGGCGTTCGCCGTCAGTGCGTCGGGATGGGAGTCGAGACGACCCCGAAGATCGTCACCGTCGACGTAGGCCACCTTGGCGCGGGTCCCGAGCGCCTCGATGGCGGCGGCGAGACCGGCGGGGTTGAGACCGCCGGCGTTCGAGACGATCTTGACGTCCCGCTGCAGGGCGAGGTCGATGCTGTCCGCGACCTGGCGCAAGAACGTCTTGGCATAGCCCGTCGTCGGGTCCTTCAGCGTGTCCTTGCCGAGGATGAGCATGGTCAGCTCGGCGAGATAGTCGCCGGTGAGCACGTCGAGCCGGCCACCCTCGAGCATGTCCCGCATCGCCGAGAACCGGTCACCGTAGAAACCGGAGCAGTTGCCGATGTTGATCACTTCTTGGCCCTCCCGTCCCCGGTGGGACCGGCGAACGCCTGGGCGATCGTCAGCCACTTCTCGGCGTCGCCGCCGGTGGTCTCCAGCGCGGTGTCGTCGCGGTGGATGCGCTGGGTAACGAGCCGGGCGAAGTCGTACGCCGGGCCGCGGACGCTCTGCGCCGCATCCTCGGGCCCCCACTCCCAGACCTCGCCCGAGGGTGAGGTGAGGGAGATGCGGAAGGGCTCGCTCGGCGGGGTCAGGCCGTGCACCCCGTAGGAGAAGTCACGGGTGCGGGTGCCGAGGTGGCAGACGTGCTTGATGCGGTCGCTGGGCTCGTAGGTCAGACCGAGCGCCTCGCGCACGTCCAGCCCGTGGGCCCAGGTCTCCATGAACCGAGCGGTCGCCATCGAGGCCGGCGACATCGGCGGCCCGAACCAGGGCAGCTTCTTCCCGGCCGGGACGTTCGCGAGCGCGCCGGCGAGCTCGCCACGTACGCCGTCCCAGTGCTCCAACAGGTCCGTCGCCGGCATCGTGGCCAGCGCCAGCGCAGCCTCATCGACGTAGCCCTCGGGATTCTTGAGCGCCTCGGTGACCAGCTCGTCCCACGCGGTCGCGTCACCCGCCACCCACTCGGTCGCGGCGAGCGCGGCCTCGTCGGTCCAGGCCAGATGGGCTATCTGGGCGGCGACGTCCCAGCCCGCGGCCGGCGTCGGCTCCCGCCAGCCCGCCTCGCTCAGGCCCGCCACCACCTGGCGCAGCTCGAACCCCTCCATGGAGAGGTCCTCGAGAAGTTGGTCCAACAAGCTCATTGCAGCTCTCTTTCCAGGACCTCGGCCCAGTGATCGAGGATCCGCTCGCGTCGGGCGGCATCGTCGGTAATCGTGTCAGCCAGAGCCAGGCCGCGGACGAGATCGAGCGTGGCCTGCACGAGCTCGCGCACCCCGGACTTCGACTCGTCCACATCCAGCAGCTCGACCGTGGCCCGGTGGAGCTCGCGGCCGATGCGCTGCTCGAGCGGACCCACCGCCGCGGCCAGCTGCTCGTCGGTGCGGGCCGCCACCCACAGCTCCAGGGCCGCGGCGAAGACCGGGGAGGTGACCTGCTCGGCGAGCATGGCGAGCACGTGGCGCGTACGCTGCCCGCCCTCCGGAAGCGCTCCGGCGGCCTCCTTCAGCGCTTCGCCCCGGGCCTCGGTGATGTGCTCGACCGCCGCCACGACCAGGTCGTTCTTGGCCGGGAAGTGGTGCAGCTGCGCCCCACGGGAGACCCCGGCACGCTGGGAGACGAGCGTCGTCGAGGTGCCGGCGAAGCCGCGCTCGGCCAGCAGCTCCACGGTGGCGTCGAGGAGGCGGGCCCGCATCGCGCGGGTGCGCTGTTCCTGAGGTACGCGGGTGGCCTGGCTCACAGGCACGCACTCTGCCGCGCCAGAAACAAACAGTCAACCCTGACTGTATATTTCTGAGACGACGTCACGACTGGCGGAAGCGGAACGTCCGGAACCGCTCGTAACGTCGGCTCCATGGCTATCGCACGCACTCCTCAGTGGGTCATCGACTGTCCCGACACGGCAGCCCTGGCCACCTTCTACGCACAGCTCCTCGGATGGGAGTCCAAGGTCGACGACGACGGCGGCTGGGCCAGCGCCTGGGGCGACGGCGGATCGCTGGACTTCCAGCGCGTCGACAACTACCAGGCTCCGAAGTGGCCCGGCCAGGACGTACCTCAGCAGACGCATCTCGACGTCACCGTCGACGACCTCGACAAGGCCGAGGCCGAGGTCCTCGCGATCGGCGCCACCAAGCACGAGGTCCAGCCCGGCGAGTCCTTCCGCGTCTTCCTCGACCCCGCCGGCCACACCTTCTGCCTCTGCCGAGCCTGACAAGCCCTGCCGAGTCGGTCGAAATGGCGAGCCGAGATTGCAGTTGTGGGGGGGGGGGGGGGGGGTGTGTAAAGCCCACAAAAACAATAGAGGCCCCCCCCCAACCCCAAACAAGGCCGGGCCCCACGCCGGGGCGACGCC
>NZ_JBHWLY010000007.1:120276-141268 GCF_042730435.1 Nocardioides sp. NPDC059952
TTTACCTCCCCCCCGCCCCCAACACCTTCGCCCTCTGCCGCCCCTCACCCCCCCTGCGTTGTGGTTCTATTGGGCTCCCGTTTTGTGTTTTGGTGGTTCACTAAACTCGTTTTCCGACCCCCACAACTGAAGATTCGGCCCGCCACAAGTCCCTATTCGACGCGGGCCACCATGGGCAGGCGACCGCGGGTGGTGACCGCGACGATGAGCGCGATCAGCAGAGGAAGCCCGACGACCACGATGCCGACGAGGTCCCACGGGATCTCGAGGTAGTGCGCGGCGACGCTGTCGCGCTCCGGCCAGCCCTCGGTGGTGATCGGATAGCTGATCGCGATCCCCGGAACGAACCCGATCAGCGCGCCCGGGACGGCGCCGAGGAGCGTCACGACCAGGGCGTATGAGGCAGCGACCCCGCGTCGCGTACGCGTCCTGGCTCCGACCGCCGAGAGGGTCGCCAGGTCGGGCCGGGCGTCGTTGAGCGCCAGGTGGGTCGCGGTCAGCGCACCACCGATCATCAGCACGGCACCCAGGGTGACCAGGAGCAGCCAGACGAGCACGGCGGTGTCCGTCTCCTGGTAGCCGCGCTCGATCAGGATCGTCGTGGGGAACTGCCCGGCGGCCAGGGCCTCGTCGAGGTCCGTCTCGGCGTCGGCGCCGAGCCGGGCGTTCTCGACGTAGAGGCCCACGACCCGCGGTTCGACACCGAGCTTCTTCACCATCGCCGGCGTCACGACCGCGTAGGCGGGCGCGGCCCGCTCACCGGCGTCGAGATAGGTCGCCGGCACGTCGACCGTGACCACGTCGAGGTCCGTCTGCTCCTCCTCGGAGAACTCCTTGATGACCAGCCGCGCGGACTCCTGCGAAGACAGAAGCTCGTCATCGGTCGTGAACACCACCGCACCGGAGGACCGCAGGGTCTCCGCGGCAGTGGCGGCATCCCGCTCGGAGAGCGACCGCGCCACCGCCGGCGGAAGGGTCCCGTCGGCGTCGGCGACGACGAGCTCGCCGAACTCACCGATGGTGGTGTCGAGCGGGATCGCCCCACCATCACCGGTCTCGACGACGACGTACCGTCCGTCGGCCTCGGAGGTCGCACCGGAGGTGAGTGCCGCCGTTGCTCCCGGGATGGCCTTCTCGACCTGCGCTGCGATGTTCTCCCACCGTGCTCGCGCCTCGTCCGGGTCGACGTCGCTCTCGGCTGCGCTGTGTCGCGGATGCACCACGGCGTCACCGATCGCAAAGGAGGGCAGGTAGCTCTCCTGGTTCTGTTTCTCATCGCTGCTGAACGCGATCCCGAGCGTGACCACACCGACCACCGTCACCGCGATCGCGCCGGCAGCCGGCACCGTCCGAGTGCGGTGCCGATCGGCGTCGCGGGTCGCGAACCGGATCACCAGCGGCATCCGAGCGCTGAACCGCGCGGCCATGGACACGAGGGCGGGGAGGATGAACAGCACCCCGGCGACGCAGAGCAGTACGCCGAGAGCGATCGGGATCCCGCTGAGAGCGTTCCGGGTGCCGAACGCCGCCGATGCGACCCCGGCGGCCACGAGCACGATGCCGATGATCGGCGAGCGCCGCGAGGGCAGGCTCTCCGACCGCCGCCCGGACAGAACGCCGACGACGTTCTGTCGCGAGGCGATCCAGGCCGGCACGATCGCCGCGCAGATCGCTGCCGCGAAGCCGATGACGGCGACCGCCAGGACCTGGAGCCACGGCACCTCGAACGGGCCGAACCAGGCCGAGACCTGATCCTGGGCGAGCGGCTGGAGCAGCCGCGCCAGCCCGACGCCGAGGACAGCACCGACGACGGCCGCGACCGCACCGATGACGATCGCCATCCCGAGCAGGACGCGCCGAGACTGTCGAGCGGTCCCTCCGGAGGCCGCGATCAGGGCCAGATCGCGCGCCTGGCGCCGGGCCGCGACCGCGAACGCCGGCCCGGCCAGCAGGACCACCTCGAGGATGACCATGACCACGATGAGGACGAGGACCACGAGCTCGGAGGGGTCCGGCGCGCCCATGGGCGGACGGATCTCCTTGTCGGCCGCACGGGCCGCCGCCGGCGGGTCCAGGACGACCGATCGCGAGAGCACGAAGGCACCCGCCGCGTTCAGGTCCTCGATGTCGGACCAGGTCACCGGTCCGCCGCCGACCAGCCAGGTCGCGCGCTCGGTGACATAGTCCACCGGAAGATCCGGTCCAGCGACAAACGGGTCGTTGCGTACCTCAGCCGACTCGACGATCCCGACCACCTTGCGCGTCTCGTCGACCTCGCCGTTCGGGATCAGCAGCTCCTCACCGACACCCGGGCCCCGGAACGCGAGGTTCGAGTTGACCACGACCTCGTCCGGGCCCTCCGGGAGGCGGCCCTCGATCAGTCTGGTCAGCCCGGCGGCGAGCGGGTCGTTCAGATCGGTCTGCAGACCGCTGGCCCAGGTGACCCCCTTGTCGGTGCGTACGTCGAGGGTCCCGTCATCGGTTGCGAGCAGCGGACGGTCCCCGATGACGGCCTTCACCCCGGCCGCGTCGAGCAGGTCGGCGTCGGACTCCTCGAGCCACTCGGACGCGTTCTCGGGATCGATGCCCTGCCGCACCGAAGCGGCACCCTGGACGTCGATGCTCGCCGCAGCCTCGGTGCCGAGCCGGCGGTCGAGGCCTTCCACGGTGTCGACGTCATAGGTCTGGTACGTCACCGCGACCGCGGTCACGCCGGCCACCGGCAGCGCGATCATCAAGACGACCAGCAGACTGCGCCACTTCGCCCGCCGGGCCTCCCGTTGCCCGATGCGCAGGGCGAGACGCCAGCCGGCCAAACGCCCACTCATGCCTCGACCTCGTCCACGAGCGCCAGGTTCGGCGTCTCACCGGCCTCGTCGACGACGAGCCCGTCGCGCACGTAGATCACCCGGTCCGCCCAGCTCGCATAACGCGGCTCGTGGGTGACGAGCACACCGGCCGCGCCCGCGTCGCAGCGCGCCCGGATCAGCTTGAGGATGTCCTCGCCGGTCTCGGTGTCGAGGGCGCCGGTCGGCTCGTCGGCCAGGATCAGCCGGCGATCGCCGACGATCGCCCGGGCGATCGCGATCCGCTGCCGCTGCCCACCGGACATCTCGTCGGGGAACCGGTCGGCGAAGCCGTCCAGCCCGACCTCCTCGAGCGCCGTCCGTGCCGCGTCCCGAGCCGGACGGCGCCCGGCGCCGTCGAGCTCCAGCGGCAGCGCGACGTTCTCGGCGGCGGTCAGCGCCGGGATCAGGTTGAAGTCCTGGAAGACATAGCCGATCGACGTACGCCGTAGCCTGGCGCGTCCGCTGACCCCGGCCGCACCGAGATCCTGGCCGTCGACCGTGACGGACCCGGAGGTCGGCGAGTCGAGGCCGCCGGCAATGGTCAGCAGCGACGACTTCCCGGAGCCGCTCGGCCCCATGATCGCGACCAGCTCACCGGCGTACGCAGCGAGGCTGACGCCACGCAGGGCGTGCACCTCGGCGGCGCCGGTGCCGTGGACGCGGCTCACATCCGTGAGCCGGAGGACGGGTTCACTCATCGGTGGACTCCTTGGTCGAGGTGTGGCCCGGCCTGGCGGGCGCGGCATGGACGCGGCGGCTGAGCCGCTCGCGGGCGTCGGCGAGCCAGCGGCTCTGGTCGCGGTTGAGGCGGCGCAGGTCGTGGGCGAGGGCGGCGTTCATCGCGCGTCTCCGTCCACCGGCTCGGGCGCGGTGCTCGAGGCGGCCGCCCGGCGGAGCCGGGCTTCGCAGTGGTCGAGCCAGCGGATCTCGGCCTCGGCCGCGAAGACGAGGCGGTCGAGGACCAGTCCGCCGGCGAGGTCGTCGCCGGCCCCGGACCGTGACTGTCGGCGGTAGCCCTGGAGCGCCTGCATCGTCGCGTTGCGTTGCTGCTGGACGACCTTGCCGACGTCCACGCTCGGCACCGCGACCGCCACCGCGAGCTTGATCGCGAGCTCGTCGCGCTGCGGCTGCGTACGCTCCACCGGGGTGTCGAACCACCCCTTCACCTCGACCTGGCCGGCCTCGGTGAGCTGGTAGAGGGACCGTCCCTCCGCGTCGGTCCCTCCCGCCTCGACGAGGCCGTCACGCTCGAGTCGCGACAGGGTCGTATAGACCTGCCCGACGTTCAGCGGCCAGCTCGCGCCGGTGCGCTGCTCGAACTCGGCGCGCAGCTCGTAGCCGTAGCGCGGCTTCTCCAGCAGCGCCAGCAGTGCGTGTTTCACGGACACTCGATCACCTCCCTTGGGTACTTACTGAGTATGTATATACCGAGTATGCACCCCTTCACAAGTCGCGAAATACGGGCGACGGCGACCATGACTGCCTGGGAGACTGCTGCCCGCTGGTTCGGGCCGGCGGTCTGTCGGCCCGTGAAATTCCTCCGGGCCGCTCCCACTCCCGAAGGAGTCGAAGTGTCACGTCGTAGACGCGTCGTCGCCCTGACCGCGACCGCACTTGCCCTCAGCGGGCTCAGCGTCATTCCGATGACCTCGCCCGCCTCCGCCGAACCCGACCCGATCGCGACCTACAAGGACCGCGCCGGCGTCCCCCTGACCATCCATCGCACCACCGACGGCCCGGCCGACTTCATCGGTTCGAAGGCCGAGGGAGCCGAGCCGCTGGGCACCGGCGTCAAGCCCGCCAAGGCGGCCAGGACCCAGCTCGACCGCGCCACCGAGGCGTTGGGCACCGACGACACCGACCTGCGCGAAGCGTCGACCAGCAAGGCTGTCGGCGGCGGGTCGGTGACCAGGTTCGAGCAGTACGTCGAAGGCCTCCCGGTCCTCGGCGGCGAGGTCGTCGTCGGGCTCGACAAGGACCGCGGACTCACCTCCGCGGCCACCAACCTCTCCGATGCCACGACCGCGGACATCACCGCACCCGACGATGGCACGCGCGCGAAGGCCGAGGCAGCGGCCGAGGCCGTGGTCGCCAAGGCCCACCACGGAGCCACCGGCCTCACCGTGGCCGACGAGGGCACGTGGCTCTATGACGACGACCTGGTCCGTGGGCCCGAGATCGGCGAGACCAGCGTCTTCCGGTTCTCGGTGACCAACGGGTCCACCATCCGCGAGACCGTGCTCGCCCACGCCGGCTCCGGCCGCGTACTCATGCACATCAACGAGATCACCCACGCCAACCGCCGCATCTGCGACAACGCCAACGTTCGCGCCCGGGACGATGCCTGTGCCGACACGAGCCTCACGGTCAAGCGGCGCGAGGGGGATGCGCCCACCGGCATGGCCGACGTCGACAACACCTACGACCTGATCGGCGCCACCTCCGACCTCTACGCCTCCCTCGGGCTGGATCTGACGGAGGAGATCGGCTGGTCCGAGGGCGTCACCGCCAAGGCGATCGGCGCCACGACCCGCTACTGCGAGCCGACTCAGCCGAACTACACGCCGCCGTGCCCGATGGACAACGCCTTCTGGAACGGCGAGCAGATCTTCCTCGGCCAGGGCCTGGTGGTCGATGACATCGTCGCCCACGAGCTCACCCACGGCGTGATCGAGCGCAGCTCGAACCTCTTCTACTGGTACGAGTCGGGTGCCATCAACGAGTCGATGGCCGACATCATGGGCGAGATCGTCGACCACCGCTACGCCACGCCCGGCGACTCGCCGACCGACTGGCGCATCGGCGAGGACTCCTCGTTCGGCGCGATCCGCGACCTCGCCAGCCCGACGACGCACGACCAGCCCGATCGGATGACCAGCTCCCTGTGGGACGCCGACGACCTGACCTACTACGCCGACGGCGGCGGGGTGCACACCAACAGCGGCGTCGGCAACAAAACGGCCTACCTGATCTCGCAGGGCGGCACCTTCAACGGCCGCACCATCACCGGCATCGACGGCGGCGACCCGACCCTGCAGAAGACCGCGACGCTCTACCTCTACACGATCCAGCACCTCGTCTCCGGAAGCCAGTACGTAGACCTGCGCCGTACGCTGGCCAACGGCTGCTCCGCGCTGGTGGCTGCCGGCACCGCCGGCTTCACCGCGGACGACTGCACCCAGGTCAACCTCGCCACCGACGCGACCGAGCTGGCCAAGTCGCCCACCAAGGCAGGCGCGACGCGGCCCGCGGAGGCGCCGAACACCTGCCCCGCCGGCAGCACCGGGAAGGCCACGATGACGACCCCGTCGCGCACCCGCGGCGGCCTGTGGCACCAGGCGCCCGACGCCGCGCAGAACGTGCCCGAGAACGACCGTGACGGCAACGGCTCCGACTTCGGCTGGGACCCCGATCCGGAGAGGTACGGCGACCCGACGTCGAGCGGTATGACGACGGCCGCGATCAACGTGCCGGCCGGCAAGCGGACCTATCTGCGGTTCAGCCACTGGTACCTCTTCGACTGGTACACCGGCAGCGACCCTGCCTACCCGGCACCGGAGTACTACGACGGCGGCGAGGCCCGCCTGCTGGTCAACGGGGTCACGACGGCCATCCCGTCCTCGGCCTGGGTGAACGGGCCCAAGCAGAAGCTGCTGCTCAACAACCCCAAGAGCCCGCTGACCGGCTTCGGCGGCGACTCCAACGGGTGGATGAGCTCCCGGGTCGACCTGTCCGCGTTCGCCGGGAAGTCCGTCCAGTTCCAGTGGGTCGTCCGAGGAGACCAGACCGACTCACAGATCGGCTGGTTCATCGACGAGCTGGAGCTCTACACCTGCAACCCGCAGACGATCGCGAACACGGCGGCGCCGACGATCAGCGGCAGCCAGCGGGTCGGCTACACCCTGACTGCGTCGCCGGGCTCGTGGAACCCGGCAGCGACGACCGTGCGCTACCAGTGGCTGCGCAACGGCGCCGCGATCTCGGGGGCCACCGCGAAGACCTACAAGCTGAGCGGATCGGACCACACCCGCAAGATCCAGGTCAGGGTCACCGCCACCTCGTCCTCCTGGCCGGCGGCCAACCCCGGCGTCAGGACGAGCGCGGCGACCGGTGCGATCAGCGCCGGCTACCTGACCCCCGTCACGCCGTCGATCAGCGGCACCCGCAGGGTGGGCTACCTGCTCACCACGGTCCGCGGTGAGTGGAAGCCGGCCGGGGTGACGTACTCCTACCAGTGGCTGCGCAACGGCAGGGCCATCTCGGGCGCCACCGGCAAGACGTACCGACTCAGGTCCATCGACCGCGGTGACCGCATCCGCGTCCGGGTCACCGGGCGCAAGGCCGGCTACTACACGGCGTCCCGCCTCTCGGCGGCGACCGGCGTGATCCGCTGACCCGAACCCGGTCCCGGCCCGCCGGCGAGCTCAGTCGTCGGGCCGGCCGGGGTGCAGCAGCAGGTCGACCTCGTCGATGACCACATCGGTGACGACACCGGCCGCGAGACCGTCGATCCGGTTGCCCGTGATGGCGGCACCGAGCCCGTCGCGCTCATCGGTCAGCCACACCGCCGGCTGTGCACGGACGGCGTCGGCGACCCGGCGCTCCAGGGCCGTGTGCAGGACCGCGCGCGGGTCGATGTACGCCGCCCCGACCCGAGGCGGGTCGACCTCGACGGTGAAGGTCGCGAGGACGCGTACGTCCTGGGAGTCGCCGGTCCGGGTCCGGACCACGATCGCGATCTCCATCGGCCCGGTCGGCCACTCGAGCACCTCATGGAAGCCCGGGATCGCCATGGTCATCGAGTCGGAGGCGATCCGGATGATCCGCCGGTGCCTGGTCACCACCAGGCACTGACCGCGCCCGGCACGCCGCACCAACGAGGCCACCACGAGGACGACCGCGATCGCCGCGATCACCAGAACCGTCACCATCTCCCCCATGGCTCCGAGTCTTCTCGACCTCCGCCCGATTCCGAATGGGCGCTGCCACCCATTCGTCCCAGCTGCGTACGTCAGTCAGCGGCCTGCGCCCACGGGCTGATCCCGACCTCGGCCCCGTCGAGGATGTCGAGATCGCTCGGCCCGTCGATCACCGCGACACCGAGTGTGATCGGCGTGCCGCCGGGCAGCGCGGTCACGAGCAGCTCGGTCGTGACGTCCGGGTCGTTCGCGGTGGACATCGCCTGCCAGTCGATCACCGCCATCACCGACCGCGACGGAGGGACGACGACACGCTCGGGCACCATCGACGGTTCGTAGGGCTTGGCCGTCACATCGCTCTGCCGAGCACCGGCAGCATTCAGGAACTCGACGACGGGCACGCCCTCGATCGCGCAGACATGACGGCCGAGGTTGCGGGCCCGGAGCCACGCCTGCCGCGATCCCAGCGCCGCATCCTGGCCACCGAAGGTGACCTCGAGATCCGACGGCCGGCAGGACGGCGCCCCCGGGTCGGCCGGCCAGGGCGCGGCATCGCCGAACGGTGGCATCGTCGTCGGCGCTGGGGTCTTTCCGCCGACCCAGCCCTCGACCTTGCCGCCGCGCGTCCCTTCGACCGCGTACGCCAGCGGCTGCCCCGACCGCACGGGGTAGCCGTCGTAGCCGGTGAGCCACCGGCTGACGTCGTCGATCACGCGGTCGCCCTCGGCTGCCTCGACCAGGACGATCAGCGGTTCGTACGGAGCGGCCAGCTGCGCCGAGGTCACCGACGGCTGCTCGGAGGCAACCACCACGAGCTCCACCGCCACCGGATCGGGCAGCTCGTTCGACCGGTACCAAGCGCCGCCGCCGTGGAGATCCACCGGGCGCTGCCGCTCGCGGGCGACCGTGGCGAGCGCGACCAGACGGTCCTGCGGCGCCTCCACGTCGGCCTTGGCAGGGCGGCCCGTCTGCGGGTCGACGACGGTCGACGACACCGACGTCGCCCCTGCCTCGCGCAGCGCGACGGCATCGGCGAGCGCATCACCGATGCCGTCACCGCGGTCCAGACCGCGCTCGCCCACCGTGACCTGGATCTGGCCCAGCGAGAACGAGACGCTGGTCCGGTCTGCCTCCGTCTCGGGCGCAAGACGGGTGATCTCGGGGCGCACCAGCCGGAGCACCTCCTGGCTCGCTGCAGCAGCCTCGGCCCCGGACAGATCCTCCTCCAGGGACACCTCGACGCTGACCGAGTGCTCCACACGGTCGGCCTCCCCGAAGTCCTCCCCCGGGATGCGTCTGGACTCGTCGGTGGCCAGCACCTCGCGTACGCCGGGGACGGACCGCCAGTCGTCGGAGAGATCGAGGAACCTCAACGGCAGCTCCGGCGTCGTCGTCCCGGCCGCCGATCCACCGGGCCGGGCCCAGAGCATCGCGACCGCACACCCGACCACGACCAGCAGGACCAGCCCGACGGCCACGATTCCCACCCGGAGCTCTCGCCTCCGTGTGCTGCCCGGCATCGCCACGTACGTCCTCCTCGACCTCTGCGGAAGGCAAAGAGTCGCACAGGCCCGGCCGCGCCGGCCCCGCAAATAGCGAACCGGCACGGTTCCTTCACAGGATCCGTGCCGGTTCACCACATCGCTGTGGAGACAGGTCAGGCCGGGAAGCCTTCACCCTTCGCCGCGAGGTCGCGGAGGTACTGCGTCGGGCGGAACCGGTCGCCGTACGCCTCGGCCAGCTCGTCGGCACGGGCCAGGAAGGCGTCGATGCCGATCGAGCCGTCAGCGGCCTCGTAGCCGGTGATGAACTGGGCCGCACCACCGGTCTGCGGCGGGAAGCCGATGCCGAAGATGGAGCCGATGTTGGCGTGCGCGGCGGAGGTGATGACGCCCTCCTCGAAGCACTTCGCCGTCTCCAGGGCCTCGATGAAGAGCATCCGCTCCTCGGCGTCCCGGATCGGGATCTGCTTCTCGGCGACCGGGAACACGCTGCCGAGGTCGGCCCAGATCGAGCCTCGCTTGCCGTCGGTGTAGTCGTAGAAGCCGGCGCCCTTGAGCTTGCCGGAGCGACCCGCCTCGATGAGCGGGTTGAGCACCTTCTCCGTGGTGGTCAGCTCCTCGATGCCGGCAGCCTCCCGGGTCGTACGAGCGATCTTGACCATGAGCTCGTGGTTGAGCTCGTCGGCGATCTGCAGCGGCCCGACCGGGAACCCGGCCTGGGTCGCGGCGCGCTCGAGCGAGTAGGGCGCGAAGCCCTCGGCGAGCAGCTCCAGACCCTCCTGGATCTGGGTGCCGATGACGCGCGAGGTGTAGAAGCCGCGGCTGTCGTTGACCACGATCGGGGTCTTCTTGATCTGCTGGACCACGTCGTACGCCTTGGCCAGCGCGACATCGTTGGTCTCGGCGCCGCGGATGATCTCGACCAGCGGCATCTTGTCGACGGGCGAGAAGAAGTGCAGGCCGATGAAGTCGGCCGGGCGGTCGATCCCCTTGGCGAGCTCGGTGATCGGCAGCGTGGAGGTGTTGGAGCAGAGCACCGCGTCGTCGTTGACGAACGGGGTGATCTCGCTGAACACCTTCTGCTTCAGCGCGACGTCCTCGAAGACCGCCTCGACGACCACGTCGACACCGGCGAAGTCCTCCGGGGCGACGGTCGCGGTGATCCGGTTGAGGATCTCGTCGGCCTTCTCCTGGGTCAGCTTGCCGCGCGAGACCGCCTTCTCGTTGAGCTTGGCGGTGTAGGCCTTCCCGCGCTCGGCGGACTCGATGGCGACGTCCTTGAGGACGACCTCGGCACCGGCCCGGGCGAAGGAGTACGCGATGCCCGCACCCATCATCCCGGCACCGAGCACACCCACCTTGGTGGCCTTGAACTTCTCGACGCCGTCAGGACGCAGCGTGCCGGCGCCGATGGCGCCGAGGTCGAAGAAGAACGCCTGGATCATGTTCTTCGACTGCTGGCCGGTGACCAGCGAGACGAAGTAGCGCGACTCGATCCGGGTGGCGGTGTCGAAGTCGACCATCGCACCCTCGACAGCGGCCGACAGGATCGCCTTCGGCGCACGCATGTCGGACTGCTTGAGCTGCTTGCGCAGGATCGGCGGGAACGCGGGCAGGAAGCCCGCGAGTGCCGGGGAGGTCGGCTTGCCACCGGGCATCTTGTAGCCGGGCTTGTCCCACGGCTGGGCGATCTCGTCGGGGTTGGCCTTGATCCACGCCTTCGCGGCGGGAACGAGCTCATCGGGGGAGGAGACGAGCTCGTGGACCAGACCCTTCTCGAGGGCGGCAGCAGGCTTGAACTTGGTGCCCTGGCCGAGGACGTCCATCAGCCCGGTCATGATGCCCAGAAGACGTACGACGCGGGTGACGCCACCGCCGCCCGGGAGCAGGCCGAGGGAGACCTCGGGCAGACCGATGTCGTAGCGGGCGTCCAGCGCGATGCGGTGCTGGGCGGCCAACGCGATCTCCAGACCGCCACCGAGGGCGGCGCCGTTGATCGCCGCGACGACCGGCTTGGGGAAGGTCTCCAGCTTGCGGAGGGTCGCCTTGATCGACTCGACCTCCTCGAAGACCTGGGCACCGTTCTCGGGCCGCACCTGGATCATGTTCTTGAGGTCACCACCGGCGAAGAAGGTCTTCTTCGCGGAGGCGATGACGACGCCTGTCACGTCGTCTGCTTCGGCGTACAGCTTCTCGACGGCCTCCGCCATCGACGTCTTGTACAGCTCGTTCATGGTGTTGGCCGACTGGTTCGGGTCGTCCAGGGTGAGGACGACGATCCCGTCGCCATCCTTGTCATAGCGGACTGCGGTCTCGCTCATGTGTCTTCCTTCAAGTCTGTGCCGGGGCGCGGCCCGGGATGTTCACCGAGGTACCTCGGTCAGTTGTCGCTTCCTTCGCGGAGTTCCACGAGGGATGTGGGCGCTCACCGAGTTACCTCGGTGAGCATTCGCGGACGCGTCAGACCAGCTCGACGATCGTGGCGATACCCATGCCGCCACCGACGCACAGCGTGGCGAGACCGCGCTGCTTGCCCTGGCGCTCGAGCTCGTCGACCAGGGTGCCGAGGATGATGGCACCGGTCGCGCCCAGCGGGTGACCCATGGCGATCGCGCCGCCGTTGACGTTGGTGACCGACTCGTCGATGCCCATGTCCTTCATGAACCGCATCGCGACCGCCGCGAACGCCTCGTTGATCTCGAACAGGTCGATGTCGTCGACGGTGAGACCGGCCTTGGCCAGCGCCTTGCGCGAGGCCGGGGCGGGGCCGGTGAGCATGATCGTCGGGTCGGCGCCGGAGACGGCGGCCGAGATGATCCGGGCACGCGGGGTGAGCCCGTTGGCCTTGCCGGCCTCCTCGGAGCCGATCAGCATCAGCGCGGAGCCGTCGACGATGCCCGACGAGTTGCCGGCGTGGTGGACGTGGTCGATCTTCTCGACCCAGTGGTACTTGGCCAGCGCGACGTCGTCGAAGCCGGCCTCCTGGCCCTGCTGGAGGAAGGACGGCTTGAGGCCGGCCAGAGTCTCGGCGGTGGTGCCGGGGCGGATCAGCTCGTCGTGGTCCAGCACGGTCAGACCGGTCTGGTCGACGACCGGGATGACCGCGTCCTTGAAGTAGCCGTTCTCCCAGGCGGCTGCCGCCCGGGCGTGCGACTGCGCGGCGTAACGGTCGACGTCCGCGCGGCTGAAGCCCTCGAGCGTCGCGATCAGGTCGGCGCCGATGCCCTGGGGAACGAAACCGGTCTTGAGCGCGGTGTCGGGGTCCTGCGCCCAGGCGCCGCCGTCGCTGCCCATCGGCGCCTTGCTCATCGACTCGACGCCACCGGCGAGGATGAGGTCCTCGAACCCGCCGCGTACGCGGGAGGCGGCCTGGTTCACGGCCTCGAGGCCGGAGGCGCAGAAACGGTTGAGCTGCACACCGGCGGTCGTCTCGGGGAGACCGGCCTTGATGGCGGCGGTCTTGGCGATGTCACCGCCCTGCTCGCCGACGGGGGTGACGACACCGAGGACGACGTCGTCGATCAGCGCGGGGTCGAGGTTGGGGTTGCGCTTGCGGGCCTCGTCGATCAGGCCGACCACCAGGTCGATCGGCTTGACCTCGTGGAGCGCTCCGGTCTTCTTACCCTTCCCGCGCGGCGTGCGCAGGTGGTCATAGATGAATGCTTCAGCCATGCGCCGATTGTGACACTAAAACTGTCACAGTCAACAGGTTCACGACAGATTGCGGGAGATCGTTCGGTTCACCGCGTCCTGGAAGCTCACCACGATCGCCTCGGTGGTCAGCTGACGCAGCCGCGGGAGCACCTCTTCGAGGTGAGCTGCCTCCTCCGCGGTGTGATGGGTCCGCTTGAACGGGTCGATGACCTGGTCGCGCAGGATCGTGTTGAGCTCGGTGGCGAGGTCCGCCATGAGGCGCGAGGTCGCCGCGTACGCCGCCGCCAACGCATCGCGAGGCAGCCCCAGCGCGATCAGCTCACGCCCGATCCTGGCCTGGATGTCATCGGTCGGCTCCGTGGCCCACGACGTGATCATGGCGCGCTGCATCGCCAGATCCTCCCGGGTGGTCTCCGCGGGCAGCCGGGCGAGATAGCGCTCGATCGCCTGCAGGGTGAACCCGTGCTCCTGGAGCGCGGTGACCATGTCGAGGCGGGCACGGTGCTCGGGGCCGTAGTAGGCCACCCGGCCACGCCTGATCGCCGGCGGGATCAGCCCGAGGCTCGCGTAGTAGCGCGTCGTGCGCACCGACACCCCGGTGGCGGTCGACAGCTCATCGATCGTCATCAGCTCATCGGTCACCTCGGTCATAGCCAGGGACCGTAGACCAAAGTGTTGCTACTTCGCCAGTGTTACTGTCACAGTTGCTCTGTCGGTGTCCTGCGTCACAGTCGTGGGCCCGATGAGATCGAACGTCGACCAAGGAGTGTCATGCCCGAGAAGCCCACCATCTATGAGGCCGAGCACGAGGACTTCCGCGCCACCGCGAAGGCCTTCTTCGAGAAGGAGGTCGTGCCCTTCCACGACCAGTGGGAGAAGGACGGCATCGTCCCGCGCGAGCTGTGGAAGAAGGCCGGCGACACCGGGCTGCTCTGCTTCGACGTCGAGGAGGAGTACGGCGGCCCCGGCATCAAGGACTTCCGGTTCAACTCCGTCCTCCACGAGGAGATGGCGAAGATCGGTGCCAGCGGCCCCGGATTCTTCGTCCACACCGACATCATCGTCCCCTACATCTCGCACCTGGGCACCCCGGAGCAGAAGGCCCGGTGGCTGCCGGGCTGCGTCTCCGGCGACATCATCACCGCCGTCGCGATGACCGAGCCGGGCGCGGGCTCGGACCTCCAGGGCGTACGCACCACCGCGGTCGACAAGGGCGACCACTACCTCCTCAACGGCTCGAAGACGTTCATCTCCAACGGCATCAACGCCGACCTGGTGATCGTGGTCGCCAAGACCAACCCCGACGCCGGTGCCCACGGCATCTCGCTGCTCGTGGTCGAGCGCGGCATGGAGGGCTTCGAGCGCGGCCGCAACCTCGACAAGGTCGGGATGAAGGCGCAGGACACCGCCGAGCTCTCCTTCACCGACGTGGTGGTCCCGAAGGAGAACCTGCTCGGCGAGGAGGGCTCCGGCTTCATCTCGCTGATGACCCTGCTTCCGCAGGAGCGCATCTCGGTCGCCTCGATCGCGGTCGCCGCGGTCGAGCAGGTCCTCGAGCTCTCCCTCGACTACGCCCGCACCCGGGAGGCCTTCGGCCGCCCGATCGGCCGTTTCCAGAACACCGCGTTCACGCTCGCGGAGATGGCCACCGAGGCCTACCTCGCACGCCTGTTCCTCAACGACGCCGTCACCCAGCTCAACGCCGGAACGGCCGACACCGTGCTCGCCTCGATGGCCAAGTGGTGGACCACCGAGCTGCAGAAGAAGTTCGTCGACCAGGGCGTCCAGATCCACGGCGGCTACGGCTACATGATGGAATACCCGATCGCCAAGGCCTTCGTCGACAGCCGCATCCAGACCATCTACGGCGGCACCACCGAGGTGCAGAAGCTGATCATCAGCCGCCACCTCGGCCTCTGACAGCGGGTGCTGCCCACCGTGCCGCGATGCGCACGGTGGGCAGCATCACCCTTGCTCGTTGAGCCTGATCCGGCGGCGTACGCCGAACGTGAGACCGCCGGCGAACAGCCACAGCAGGGCGGTTGCTCCGATCCAGACGATCTGGATCGTCTGATCCTCACGGGGCAGGTCGTCGTGCATCAACGACCAGAGCCCGATCAGAGCAGGAAGGCTCGCCAGGGCCGCCAGGACGTACAGCGCGAAGGCTGTCCATACCGCCCAGGGACCGAAGCCGTCCCAAGCCGGCGGGGAGCTGTCGGCAGGTTCCAGCGGCGCCGGATTCTTCGGAGGCTCCGGGATCCGGTCCACCTCTCGTGGGGGATACGGGACGACCATCTCGGACGGCACCCGGGAATCGATGTCCCTGGCCACGATCTCGGCATCCAGACCCTTCCAGAGGGTCGGCTCGACGGCGATCGATAGCGCGTCGTTGCCGGTGAGCTGGCGCGCCCCGTCAGCGACCGCACCGATCGCCGCGAGATCGTCGAACCGGACCGTGACGAGGCTGTCGGGCGTACGCCTGGTGACCCCGTCCGGGCCGATCACCAGTTCGTTTCCCTCCTTGACGAGCGAGGTGTACGTCGTGCCCTCCACGGCGCTGTTCGACTGGTGGGGCGCACGAGTGGCCCCGCCGAAGCCGTGGCCGCTGGAGATGGCGACGAGTGCGTCGGCCCAGACGGCGCGGGCGACCTCGGCTACGTCCTCGACCGTGACAGCATCCATCGCCGCGCGGTCGCGTGGGTCCATAACATCGGCCCCGAGAAGCAGGTCGATGCACGTGCCTGGCAGGATCGCCGCACCGAGGTCCGGAAGGTCGAGCTCTCGAGCTGCCTGCTCGCGGATCGCATCGATATCGGCCCGGTCGACCCGCCCCGCCCGCATCCCGGCGAGGATCTCGGCGACGACACTGGTGACGACGCCCGCCTTGGCCTCCAAGGCATCGGCATGGATCGTCAGTCGCGCCGTATCGGCCTCGATCCGGTCGTACCCGCAACCGGCATCGTACGAGAGCCCCTGGTCCCGCCGAAGCTCCCGCATCAGCACCCTCGTGACGACAGCGCTGAACACGTTGGCGGCAGGTGTCCGCGGGACCATCGCGTCCAGGACGATCCCGTCGAACCCGCTGCGGAACCACGCCGGCTTGCTCGGCAGGGTCTCCGGCGGCAGGCGGACCGGTCGCCGTTCACCGGGCGGGAGGCCGAGGGACAACTCGGCCGGCACCTCGTCAACGGTGAGGAATGCGACTGCGTTTCCGCTGGTGAACCATGTGTTCACCCAACCCGTGACCTCGTCGGTACCGAGTCGGAACAGGCCCTCTTCGTCCTGGCCGCTCAGCCCGGGTCCACGCGCCCCATATCGCCACACTCGCATCGCCGCGCCGATCCCGCCTCGGCCGTTGCGGGCCGCCTCGGCGCGCAGGATCTCCTTCTCCGTATCGATCCGGCCCAAGGGCAGGTCGCGCATCGAGGCGCACACCTCATTGAGGAAGGCGACCACCTCTCCCGCGGTACCAGTCGTATGGAAGCCGGTCCACTGCTCCGTGGTATGTCCGTTGGTGTGCCGGTCCGCCAGGTCGTGATGATGCAGCGCGAGATGCTCGACCAGGTGAGTGATCCCGCCAACGGGCAGCGTCTCATCGGCGTACCCGACCCGGAAGTAGATCCCGCCCGTCACGGGTCCCGGCCTGCTCGCCAACAACACAGGTACGCCATCGACGACGGCACCAGAGACGAGGCCCTCCAGCGGAGCGAGCCAGGTGTCGAGGTCCGCGACGATCGCAGTCACAGGTTGTGCCAGTTCCGGCGTACGGGACGGAAGGACAGCCAGCTGAGCAGGCCGGCCACGGCAGCGACCGCGGCCCATCCCGCGGTACCGGCGAAGTCGCCCTTCTGGATGCCGTACAGGACGGTCATCGCCGCGCTTCCCAGCGCAACGAGGGCACACACCACGAAGAGTGGGAGCAGCAGGACCAGGTTACCGATCGCCACGGTCCGGTGCGGATCATCGGACGCGTGCGGATCGAAGGCGCTCTCACGGGAGCGCTCGTAGCTACCCTCCTGCAGATAGCTCCACCCGTCCCGAGACGGAACCGCATCCAGGGCCTGGAAGTGAGGCGCCGCGAGCTTGGGCCGGGCAGCCAGCGAATAGAGCATTGCCAATTGGCTGTGCACGGCGGCGCCCCAGGCACTCTCCTGGTGGTCCGGGTGCCCCACCGTCTCAGCCGCGATCTCCGGCAGCCTGGTGACGTCGGGACGCACGCTGTTGTCCATCCATCGCTCGATGAGCACGTCGAGAAGGAGCGCACGGCTGGGCGAGCCCAGCGGGGCAGCCTCTCGGCATTCCGCCGCGAACTCCTCGGCCATCTCCCATGAGCCACCCCACTTCGGCACGATCTGCTGCAGGTAGGCACCCTGAGCGTCGAAATGGTGCGCGGCGATCGCGGCCAGCTTGTCGTAGCGTCGACGTGCCTCTGCCTGCCCGAGCTGGAGTCCCCTTGCCGTCACCAGTCGGTAGTGCCAAGCCGGGGCATAGTCGGGGTGCTCGGCGCACACCTCGGTCAGAAGCTCCTCGGCCGACGTGAGCCACCCGTGGAACTGCTCGAACTGCTCCCGGGAGACGTTTTCCGCGCGGCGACTGGACCGGATCGTCCAGCCGACGACGATATAGCGTGCCGCGAGCGCCGTCTTGGCGACGAAGTCAGCCGGGTCGTCGGCAAGCGCCTTCTCCAGCCAGACCTCGGCCTCCTCGACGTCCTTGAGACATGCGAATGCGGCGATGAGCCGATCCGCAGGAAAAGCCTCGAGGGACACGCGCGCAGCGGCCCAGTCGCCTGCATCGACAGCGACCTTGAACGCCGGATCCTGGAGACCCACCCAGGGGTCGTACGGAGAAGGTGGGGGTACGGACATCGGGCGATCCTTCATTACTCTGTGGGGTATGAGGGCCTGACCCTAGCGCAGCAAATTTGTGTCCGTCCGGGAGTTCACCAGTCTCTTCCGCGAGAGCTCGAACGAACTGAGAAGTGGTCGATCTGGGCGCCCCGCAGCACTCGGCACGGGCCCCGATCGACCACGTTCCGTCAGGAGAGTTCTTGGCTGCGTACGTAGGCGGCGCGGGTGGCCTCGAGGAAGGCCGACCGCAGGCCGCCCTGCTCGAACGCGCCCAGCGCGGCCGCGGTGGTGCCACCGGGCGAGGTGACCTGCTCGCGGAGGATCGCGGGGTGGGTGCCGGACTCCAGCAGCTTCGCGGAGCCGGACAGCGTCTGGATGACGAGCGTGGTCGCATCGTCCCTGGTCAGACCCAGGTGGACCCCCGCCTCGATCCAGGCCTCGGCGACCAGGAAGACGTACGCCGGGCCGGAGCCGCTGATCGCGGTGACCGCGTCGAGCTGGGACTCGGGGACAGTGATCACCTTGCCGACGGCCGCCATCAGGTCGGCCGCGGTGGCGACCGCCTCAGGCGTCGCCTTGGCACCGCCCGCGACCGCCGACATGCCTTCGCCGACCAGAGCCGGGGTGTTGGGCATGACCCGCACGACCGAGACCCCATCCGGGACGGCAGGCTCCATCGCGGAGGTCGGGACGCCCGCGGCCAGAGAGACCACCGTCGTCCCCTCTCGCAGCGCGGACGCGATCGACTGCAGCACCGGCACCACGCCGTAGGGCTTCACCGCCAGCACCACCACGTCGGCCTCGGCCGCGGCCTCGGTGGCCGGCAGCGTACGGATGCCGTGCTTCTCCCGGAGCGCCGCCGCCTGCTCCTCGCGCGCTTCCACGACGATGACGCCATCCGGGGCGTGACCGGCCTCGAGAAGTCCGGCGAGGACGGCCCCACCCATGTTGCCTGCACCGATGATCGCGATCGTCATGCTCGCCAGTCTGTCAGAGCGGATGACCTGCACGAATAAGGCCCCACGGGACCCAAGCAACTGCTAGGTTGCGATACCCACGCCCGTAAATTCGCCGCTGGTCATCGGGAGGCCACATGCGCATTCGACGTACGTCCCTGCTTGCTGTGGTCGCCCTCGCGGTGACGGTCGTGATGGTCGGTCCGCCGGCGTCGGGACACGAAGGGGGACGGCAGCTCCCGTCTCCCGAGTCCGAGGTCAACGTGACCGGTGAGCCGTTCACGGGCACCGCTCCGGACGGCACCGTGCAAGGGTTGATCGACGCCCACAGCCACATGTTCATGCAGGACGGGATCGGTGGGGCGGCCGTCTGCGGGAAGGCCTTCTCCGAGGCCGGGATCGCGGACGCGCTCAAGGACTGCCCCTCCCACGGGATCGCCGGAGAGACCGCGCTGCTGGAGAACCTGACCCGCTCGGGCAGCCCACTCGGGTTCCACGACACCGCAGGTTGGCCCTCGTTCAAGGACTGGCCGGCCTACGACTCGCTGACCCACCAGCAGATGTACTACCGCTGGGTCGAGCGGGCCTGGCGCGCCGGCCAGCGGATCCTCGTGGTGCAGCTGACCAGCAACAAGGCGCTGTGCGCGATCAACCCGGGCACCAACCAGTCCTGCGACGAGATGACCGCGGTGCG
The DNA here is from genome assembly GCF_042730435.1 of Nocardioides sp. NPDC059952. Taxonomy (NCBI): domain Bacteria; kingdom Bacillati; phylum Actinomycetota; class Actinomycetes; order Propionibacteriales; family Nocardioidaceae; genus Nocardioides; species Nocardioides sp. NPDC059952. The sequence goes on from NZ_JBHWLY010000007.1 coordinate 139,701, forward strand.
GAGGCAGGCCCGAGATGCGTACGACACCCAGGACTTCATCGACGCGCAGTACGGCGGCGAGGGGCGCGGGTGGTACCGGATCGTCACCGACGCCGAGCAGGCGCGCGAGGTGATCGAGGACGGCAAGCTCGCCGTCGTGCTCGGCATGGAGACCTCAGAGCCGTTCGGCTGCTCCCAGAAGCTGCGGCTGCCCTCGTGCACCCGCGCCAACATCGACGCCGGGCTCGACGAGCTGAAGTCGCTCGGGGTCTCTTCGATGTTCCTGTGCCACAAGTTCGACAACGCGCTGTGCGGGGTCCGCTACGACAAGGGCACCACCGGGCTGCTGATCAACGCCGGGCAGTTCCTCACCACCGGCACGTTCTGGACGCCGAAGGCCTGCAGCGCCGACCAGCCGCACGACAACAACCCGCGCCTGGTCGACCGACCCGCCGAGCTCGACTGGCTGCCGCAGCCGCCGATCTACCCGTCGGGGACGGTGTGCAACCCGCACGGCCTCTCCGCCCTCGGCGAATACGCCCTGCGCGGTCTGATCAAGCGCGGCATGATGGTCGAGGTCGACCACATGAGCGCCAAGGCCGCCGGCCGTGCCCTCGACATCCTCGAGGAGACCGACTACCCCGGCGCCCTCGCCAGCCACTCCTGGATGGACGAGCGCTACCTCGACCGGCTCTACGCCCTCGGCGGCTTCTCGACGATCTACGGCCACAGCACCGACGAGTTCCTGGCGGAGTACGCCCGCACCGCACCCGTCCGTGATCGCTACGACGCGGGCATCGGGTTCGGCTTCGACATGAACGGCTTCGGCGGCACGCCCGGACCGGCGAAGACTCGCGTCAGCTACCCGTTCCGCAGCTTCGACGGTGGCTCCGTCATCGACCGGCAGGTCACCGGTCAGCGGATCTGGGACTACAACACCGACGGCGTCGCCCACTACGGGATGATCCCCGACTACCTCGAGGACCTCCGCCTCACCGGCGGCCAGGACGTCATCGACGACATCGTCCGCGGCCCCGAGTCCTACCTGCGTACGTGGGCGGGGGCACAGTCAGCAACACGCTGACAGGCAGGCCTGCCGTCATGTCAGACGGGGGTGGTTCAGTCGTCGCTTCTGGGACGTCTCAGCCAGCCGCCGCCGTACAACGCCCAGACGATGAGCACTGGTTGGAAGAACAGCCGGATCAACCGCTTGCTGTCTGTGTCGAGACCGAACGCGTCGACGCCTTCCACGTACTGCGCGATGTTGCCGGGGAAGACCGCTACGAAGAACGCGGCGAGCAGCGCGCCGACGAGCCGTCGCTGGGACGGCAGAACCAGGAACGCCAGCCCGAGACCGATCTCGACGACGCCCGAGGCGAGCACCGTCAGGTCCTCGTCGATCGGGAACCAGCTGGGCACCTGCGCCCGGAACTCTTGTCGCTGGGCGGTCAGGTGCGCCACCCCGGCGCCGACCATCGCAACACCCATCAGGAGGCGCGCGGCGGTGCGCGCGATCGAGGTCATCGCATCACTCTAGGAGAACGCCCAGCAGCACGATGAGCCGGCTCGTTCTCACCGATCTCCGCGCC